>NZ_JBFAZW010000142.1:0-22557 GCF_040682015.1 Dactylosporangium sp. NPDC051485 | reverse complement strand
CCTGCCTAACGCCATCCCAGCAAACTACCCGAAATAGATCCAAAACGATGGCCGCCACGCCAGTGGCGGCCATCGTTTAACACCAGTCACCTAGGAAGTGTGTCGAAGTCGGGTCTGTGGCCTGGCCTGGCCTGGCCTGACGTGATTGGGTGCGTGTCGGAGATCGACAATGGGCGAGGTCTCCGGTAGTTGGTTCATCGACCAAGAAGAACCTGCACCGGAGACCTCGTGGACACCATAGCGGTGACGAGGCGGCATGACCTGACCGACGCGCAGTGGGCGGCGCTGGAACCGTTGCTGCCCAACCCTGCCCGGTCGGGTCGGCCGTCGTTGTTCAGTAAGTGGCAGTTGATCGACGGGATCCGGTGGCGGGTCCGCGTCGGCGCCCCGTGGCGGGACGTACCGGCCTGTTACGGATCATGGTCGGCGGCGGCCGGGTTGTTCCGGCGGTGGCAGCGAGCCGGTGTCTGGGCGCAGATCCTGACCGCGTTGCAGGCTGTTGCCGACGCCGCCGGGCAGATCACCTGGGACGTATCGGTGGACTCCACGACCGCCCGGGCGCATCAGCACGCCGCCGGCGCGCGGAAAAGGGGGATCTACAGGCCGAATCGCCTGGCGGGGTCCGTGACGAACCGGCTGACCACGCCCTCGGCAGGTCCCGCGGCGGGTTGACCACCAAGGTCCACCTCGGCTGCGAGCAGGGCCAGAAGCCGTTGTCGCTCGTGCTGACCGCGCCGGGCAACGCGGCGACAGCCCGCAGTTCACGGTCGTCCTGGACGGGATCCGGGTGCCCCGGCTGCACACCGGCCGGCCACGCACCCGACCCGACCTGGTCCTGGCCGACAAGGCGTACACGTCCCGCGCCAACCGCCGCTACCTACGCCGCCGCGGCATCAAGGCGTGCATCCCGTCCAAGGCCGACCAGGACGCCAACCGCCGCAAACTCGGGTCGAAGGGCGGCAGGCCGCCAGCCTTCGACCCCGAGACCTACAAACAGCGCCACGCCGTGGAGTGCAGCATCAACCGGCTCAAACGCAACCGAGGCGTCGCCACCCGCTTCGACAAACTCGCCGTGCGATACGAAGCCACACTCCACATCGCCGCCATCAACGAATGGCTGTAACCGACTTCGACACACTCCCTAGGTCCGTCGCGCTGCTAGGGGGCGTATCAAAGTCTGTGTCATCAAAGCTGCTGGCCCTCCGCAGTAGGTGTCGTCGCGGGTGTCCGGCTGAGCGGTACGTTGGGTAGTGTCGATGTGTGACGGGGGCGGGGGCACGGCGTCGGGGGCCGAATCGGGCGGTGCCGTGGCAGCATGAGGGTCCGGTGTCGGTGTTGCGTCTGCCGTTGGATGTGCGTGAGCCGCGGGTGCGGCAGGTGTTGGAGCGGGTGTTCGGGGCCGCGTTTGCGGTCCGGCGGGCGGTGCAGCGTGACGCCCGGTCCCGGGTCGACGCCTTCTGGGCTGCCCGCTGTGAGCGGGCGGCGGCGGGCCCGGAAGCGGTCCGGGGCCGGTTGGGGTTGTCTCGTAGCGGGCTGGAACACGCCGCCTACCGGCATCTGGACGGTGCACCACATCTGCGGCGGTACCTGACGAAGGCCCTGGCCATGCACCTGGCCGACGGGGTGTGGGAAGCGACCGTACGGCATCTGTTTCCTGATGTCACCGGCCGTCGGCATGGCCGGCCCCGGCCGGGCGGTTGGTGGGAGTTTGCCGCGATTCCGGGTCGGGCTCGTTCCCATACTCGTGCCCGGAAGTGGGAGACGTTCCGGCTCGTGGGGAGCCTGGCCGGGCATTGCGCCGCGTTCGAGCGTGGTGGCCGGTTGTGGCAGCCGCGTCGGATGCCGGCCGTGACCGCCGTCGGCGGCGGGGTGCCGGTGCGGTCGTGGTGGGATCACGACGGCCCGTTCGCGATCGTGTGCACCGGCCTCGGCGGGGGTGACCTGGTCATACCGGTGCGGCTGCCGCAAGGCCCCGGTCGCCGGCCGGTCCTGGAGCACTACCTCGCCGACCCGGGCCGCTGGCACAAGATTGACCTGGTCCGGCACCGTGATCCGGGCAGCCTGGGTGGGTGGCGGTATGAGGCGCACCTGATGGTCCTTGGCCCCGGTTACACCTCGCCCGCCGTCACGCAGCGGCGTCAGGCTGCCGCGCTGCTGGAGCGGCGGGGTGGGGTGGACGTCAACGTGTCTAACCTGACCGTGGTCTCGGTCCCGACCGGCCCGGACGGCGGGTTGGCGGCCAGCCGTGTCGCCCGCACCGGCGACCAGGACACCGCCCTGGCCGACGAGCGGTTGCGGCAGCGGCGCCGCAACCGGGCCCTGGACCGGTCCCGCCGCGCCGCGAACCCCGGCCAGTACCGGCTCTCACCACGCCAGCAGCGCCGCGCCGACCGCCGCCGCGCGGCCGGGCTCCCACCGGTGCAGGTCACCGTGCCTGCCGGGCCACGAGTTGCCAACATCGCCGGGATACCGGCTCGCGCCTACCGGCATGACATCGTGTCGAGCACCTACCGGCGGCTACGGGGGCGGGCCGCCGCCGATGGTGCTGCCCGCACCAAGGCCGGGTACACCCGGGCCCGGATGACCGCCGCGGCTTTGGTCGCGGTCCATGGCGCTGGGTTGGTGGTCGAGGACGCCGATATCCGTGTCTGGGCCCGGCGGTGGGGCCGCGGCATCCACGCCTTCACCCCCGGCATGCTCCTGGCCGCCCTGCGCCGCGAAACCACCGCCGTCACCGCCCACACCGGCCGCGGACCCGGACCCGGACCCGGGCCGGGGCTGGTGCGGGCCGGAACCCGGCACACCGCCTGGACCCAACACTGCCTCTGCAGCCACCGGGTCCCGAAGGGCCTGGCGGACCGCCGCCACAACTGTCCCGGCTGCGGGCTGGCCGGCGACCGCGACCTGGTCGCCGCGCTGGTCGGCGCGCATACCGTGCTCACCGACCCGGCCCAGCCCGGCACAGCCCGGGTCGACTGGGACGCGGCGCGGGCCACCCTCGACCGGTACGGGGTCGAGACCATCAACGTAGGGCTGCAAGGAGCCCTGACCGAGTCAACCGGAACCCACCACCCCGACCCCCACCACACTGGTGGACGGTCGCGGCGGCCGCAGCCCACCACCAGCCAGCACGGCCAGCGGCAGGGCGCTCGGCGAACCTTCGGAACAAGCCCTCGACAACCCCGGATGAGACCCGCAACCACACCAGTGGCCAGGACCACACCGGAACGACGAGACGCACACCCCGAACTGTCGACCAAGCCCGGCATTACAACCGGACTTCGACACAGACCTTAGACCGCGGCGACGGTCTCCTCGAGCGTGGCCGGCGGGCGGCCCAGCAGCCGCTGCAGGTCGCCGGTCTGCCGCTCGAGGGCCCCGCCCTTGGCCAGCGCGTGCAGGAAGGCCATCGGGCCCGGTGGGGGCTGTTCGCGGTACGACACCGGGGTCTGGAACCGCGCCTGGAGCGCGGCGGCGAGCTCCGGGTAGGTCCACAGTGGACCGGTGAGGTCGTACGCCCGGCCCTCGTGGCCGTCCGTGGTGAGCACCTCGGCGGCGGCCGCGGCCAGGTCCCGGCGGGACGCGGTGTTGAGGGCACGGCCGCCGGTGCCGCTGGTCAGCTCGCCGGCGCCGACCGCCTGGCGGAGACCGGGGTGGATGAAGGCGTCGGTGTAGAAGGGGTTGCGCAGGAAGGTGTACGGGCGGCCGGTCTCGCGGATGGCCCGCTCGGTGGCGTGGTGGGCCGCGTTGGGCCCCTCCGGCTGGGCGTCGGCGCCCAGGAAGCTGGTGTAGGCGACGAGGCCGGCGCCGGCCCGGGCCGCCGCCTCGGCCGCGTGCCGGTGCTGCCGGGTGCGGCGGTCGGTGTCGAGGTCGGGCGAGGAGATGATCAGGAGGCGCCCGATGCCGCCGAACGCCCGCTCGAGCCCGTCCGGGTCGTCGTAGTCCCCGAGCCGCACCTGCACCCCGCGCTCGGCCAGGTCGCGAACCTTCCCCTCGTTGCGGACCACCGCGACAATGCGCTCGGCGGGGACCAGTTCGAGCAGTCGCCGGACGACGAGCCGGCCCAACGCACCGGAAGCCCCGGTCACCCCGAGAAGATCGTGAACCACGCGACAAGATTCATGGCTGCGCGCCCGCCCGTCAACGCGTTTTTCCCCGCGGCCCGGTCGGCCACGATCGGGGACCACACGCTTCGCAGGGTCAGCCGTGGTGGGGCCGGTGCGGGAGGTGGAGCCGGTGCGGGAGGTGCGGGAGGTGCGGGCGGTGATGGGGCTTGTGGTGCGCCACGACGAGATGGGAGGAGGCGAGGGCGTAGACCCCCGCGGTCATCATCGCCAGCGCGGCGAGCTCGATGGCGATGGCGGCCGGCGTGATCGTCAGCGTGCCGCCCAGCACGCCGATGCCGATGGCCACGCCGGCGAGCGGTTCGGCCGCCGCGACCGGCGGGTACGAGACCGGCAGCGGGGCGAGCTTGTACGCGCTCTGCGCCAGCAGGATGCCGACGATCGCGATGACCAGGACGGCGTACGGCGTCCAGTCGACCAGCATCGCCAGCAGCCCGCGCTCGAAGAGCCGGCGCACGGCCGCGCTGGTCAGCGCCGCCTGCAGGCCGAAGAGCATGCCCGCGCCGATGCCCAGCACCGCCGCCTCGTGCTGCGGGCGCATCCGCCGGGCGAGTGACACCAGCCCGGTCGTGATGGCGCCGATGGACGCGGCGGCCAGCACCCACTGCCACACCGGCGCGTCCAGCTCGCCCGGGCCCGGCTGGCCGACCACCAGGAACACCACGATGCCGGCGACCACCGCGATCACGCCGGACCACTCGCGCCGGCCGACCCGGTAGCGGCTCGATACGGCCGCGACGGTCATGGCGAACAGCACCGCGGTCACGCTCAGCGGCTCCACCTGGGCGACGCTGCCCAGGCCGAGCGCGATGCCGCTCAGCACGTTGCCGACCGCCGACGTGCCGATACCGATGAGCCACAGCCGCTGGCGGAGCAGATATCCCAGCAGCCGCCAGTGCAGCACCGCGCCGGACGGAGCACGGGCCGCCGCGCGTTGCTGGATGGCGTTGCCGATCCCCACGAATGCCGCTGAGGACAGCGCCAGGGCGTACACCATGGACGACCCGCTACCCGGTCGTGCGGTCCCGGACACCACACGGCGCTGGCGATCGGCCCGCCGGGGACCGGTCCGGCAGGACCGCCAGGGGTCCGGCCGGCACGGCGCCGCCCGCCCGGCCGACACCTGGTCACGCCGCCCGGCAGCGGTTCCGGGCGGCACCGGGCCTCGCCCGCGGTGTGTGAGAGGTAGCCCCCGGGTAGACGGTCGCAGAGCCGATGTGGAGCAGGAGAGGAGGACCTGCACGCCATGAACGTCGCGGCGACGCTGGCGGGAATCGGCTCGGCAATCTGCTTCGCGGTCGCCTCCGCTCTCGAGCAGAGCGCCGCCAAGCGGGAACCGATCCCCCGCACCCTCGACCTGCGCCTGATCTTTCGCCTGGCGCGCCGGCCGATGTGGCTGCTGGGGTGGATTCCGGAGATCTTCGGCACCGGGCTGCAGGCCTACGCACTGAGCCAGGCGCCGCTGGCGTTCGTCGAGCCCCTGCTGATCAGCGGGTTGTTCATGGCCATCCCGCTGGCCGCCGCGCTGAACCGGCGCCGGGTGCACGTGCGGGACTTCGGCGTGGTGACCCTCGGCGGCGCGGGGCTGGTCGCGTTCCTGCTCGCGGCGCAGCCCCGCCCCGGGGTAGCGGAACCGACGCGCGCCGCCTGGCTCGGCGTCGCGCTGTGGGCCGGCCCCTTACTGACGGTGTGCCTCATGGCCTCCTGGCGCGCGAACGGAGCGGTGCGCGGCGCGCTGCTCGGCATCGCCACCGGCCTGCTCTACGGCGTGGGCGCGTCGCTGTTGAAGAGCATCTCCGCCCTGCTCGCCAGCGACCCGGTGCAGGTGCTGGTGAGGCCGGAACTGTACGCACTCGCCCTGGTCGGCGGCTTCGCCGTCGTCGTCAACCAGCACGCGTTCCAGAGCGGCCGGATCGCGGTACCCCTCACGGCGATCACGATCGTGGATCCGTTCATCGGCGTCGTGATCGGCGTGACCGCCTTCCACGAGACCCTCGCCACCGGCGGGCTGTGGATCGCCCTGCAGGTGTTCGGCGTGCTCGCGATGGCCGGCGGCATCTGGCTCGCCGCCATCACCCCCGAACCGCGAAGCCATGAGCCATAGGCACCCGAACCGATGCCCCGCCGGGGCCGCCCCCGGCTACGCGGTACGCCCTCGACGCCGGCCGCCGGTCCCGAGTCGCAGCGCGACGAGCAGGCCGGCGGCCACGGCGGCGAGCGGCTGGAAGATCGGCGCCACCGGACGGGGATGCCGGTCGAACTCGTTGTCGTTCCAGTCGAACATGCGGGGCGCCCGTCCGCTCGGCAGCGGACGGGCTCCTCTGGCACCGGACCATGCCGTGCCAGCGCCGATCGCTAGTAGCGGGGACGCCGCTCGGCACCGGGCCGGTCGACGTCTGGCCGGTCCACGCCCGGCCGGTCCGTGGTGGGCCGCTCCGTGGTGGGCCGTTCGGCGCCGGGCCGGTCAAAGCCCCGCTCGAAGCCGTGGCGTTCCATGCCCCGTCGTTCGCCGCCGTGTCGCCGGTTCGCCGTCATCAGCAGCGCGGCGGCACCCAGGCCCAGCAACACCGTCACCGCACCGGTGGCCACGTTCGTCGCGATGATCCCACCGGTGCTGGACCCACGCTGAATGACCCACGGCGCGACGATGACCCACACCCCGAGCGCGGCCATGGACCAGCTCAGCCGGTACATCCGCTCCGGCGCCATCGTGAGCCCCAGCGCGATCACGCCGATCATGACCCCGAGAATCAGGTTGTTGATCGCCACATTCGGCGCGTAGCCGATGAAGCCCACCACCCACGGCGAGATGGCCAGCCAGCCACCGGCCAGCAGCACCAACCCGTCGATGACGACCGCCTGCCCGCTCGATGCGACCCGCTCGTAGCGCTGCCGCATCTCGGCGATGTCCGGGTGTCCGGCGAAGTCCTGATACTGCGAAACCTCGGCCACGACACACCTCCCTCGGTTCGTCTTGCTCTCCTTACCTCCGCCTACCCACCACTTGCCCCGACCGATCTTTTTTGTTCCCGCGGGCTTGCCGTTCCTGTGGCCGCGACAGCACCGCGCCCGATGGCGTGGCGGCCGGCCGACATGACGCGGGCCTACGCATGGTCGTCGTGCCGGAGGGTGGAGCGTTGCTGCAGGGCGTAGAGCAACGCCAGGGAGGGCGCGACCAGCACCGCGGCGGCGGCGAACACGAGCAGCAGCGTGACCATCGTGGCCGTGGGGGCGGCCGCCTGCCGGACGGTGGTGTGCGTGCCGAGCAGGTACGGCGTCTGCGCCACGCCCCAGGCGATGACGAGGGCGGCGATCGCGACGCCGGCGAGCAGCCGGACGATCCGGGGCGAGTACCGGGGCAGCAGGACGAGCGCGGCCGCCCCGGCCAGCAGCGACACGGCGGTGGCCGGCAGCGCGGTGCTCAGGAGCCGGTCGAAGAGCCGGTGGGCGTCGGCGGCCGTGACCGCCAGGCCGGCGACGGCGAGGGCGCCGCAGGCCCAGGCGGCCCACCGCGCCCGGCGGCGGAACCGGTGCTCGAGGCCGGCCTGCCCGTCGGTGCGGGCGTCGGCGGCGAGCAGGATCGCGGCGAGGTAGGCGCACGTGGCGGTGAACAGTGCGCCGGTGAGCAGCGAGGTGGGGTTCAGCCAGCTGCCGAGCGGGTCGCCGCCGCCGGCGGCCGGGACCCGGCCGGACGCGATACCGCCGGCGACGGTGCCGAGGAAGAACGGGGTGATGACGGAGGAGACGGCGAAGGCGGCGCCGTTGAGCCGCTGGGTGCTGGTGCGCACGAGGACCTTGCGGAAGGCGAAACCGGCGCCGCGCACGACGATGCCCAGCGCCGCCAGGCCCAGCGGCAGGTAGAGGGTGGTCGTCACGGCGGCGAATGCGGCGGGAAAGGCGCTCCAGGCGACGACCAGGCAGTAGATGAGCCAGACGTGGTTGGCTTCCCAGACCGGCCCGAGGGCGTGGTCGATGTGGGCGCGGATCGCCCGTCCGCGCTCGGCGCCGCCGGCGGTGAGGTCCCAGAACCCGGCGCCGAAGTCGGCGCCGGCGAAGACGGCGTAGGCCACGAGGCCGGCCAGGAGCCCGGCCGCGACGAGCGTGCTCATCGCGCCTCCCCGGGCTCCGCGGGCCCGTAGGGGACCTCGACGGCCTTCGGGCCGGGGGCGGCCCAGCGGCGGCGCATCGAGCGCAGCACCAGGACCGCGCCGGCGCCGACCGCGGCGTACAGCACCAAGGTGCCGGCGAAGAAGGCCCACATGTTGCCTCCGGTGGTGACCGCGTCCCGGGTGAGCAGCAGCCCGACGACCGTCCACGGCTGCCGGCCGACCTCGGTGACCACCCATCCGCTCTCCAGCGCCACGACCGACACGACGCCGGCGAGCGCGGCGGCGCGCAGGAACCAGCGGCTGCGGGGCAGGTCCCGGCGGCGCCACCAGGCCCAGCCGAACCAGGCCGCCAGCGCCAGCAGCGCGAACCCGGCGCCGACCATGACGTCGAACGCCAGGTGCACGATCGTGACGAGCCGGTCGGAGGGGCGCACGTCGGCGGGGATCGCGTCGAGGCCGCGGATCTCGGTGCCGGGGCGGTAGCCGGCCAGCAGCGACGCCCCGTTGGGAATGAAGACGCCGTAGCGGACCCGGCCGCCGATCACCACGCCGCCGAGCACCTCCGGCACGTGGGTGGCCGTGCCGGGCAGCGCCTCGATGGCGGCGAACTTGGCCGGCTCGTGCTGGAAGACCTCCCGCGCGGCGACGTCGCCGACGACGACCTGCGCCGGCATGACGATCGCGGCGGTGGTGAAGGCGATGAGGAAGCCGAGCCGGTGGTAGCGGTCCCGGCGGCCCTTGAGCATGGCCGCGGCGTAGACGCCCGCGACGAGGAAGCCGGCCACGATGTACGCGGCGAGGAACATGTGCAGCGTCTCGTACCAGTAGGCGCCGTTGAAGAACACGTTGACCGGCGCGACCCCGACGACCCGCCCGTCGCGCACGGTGATGCCCGCGGGCCGGTTCATCCACGAGTTGGCGGCCACGACCGAGGCGGTGCCGCCGATCCCGGCGATCGGGACCGGGAGGCCGGAGCAGAAGTGGGCCCACGGGCGCAGCCGGTCCCAGCCGAAGATGTAGATGGCGACGAAGATCGCCTCGATGAAGAAGAAGATGCCCTCGACCGCGAACGGCAGCCCGTACGCGGCCCCGAAGCGGCGCATGAGGCCCGGCCACAGCAGGCCCATCTCGAACGACAGCACGGTGCCGGAGACCGCGCCGACGGCGAACAGCACCGCGGACACCTTCGACCAGCGGCGGGCCAGCAGCAGCGCGTCCTCGTCGCCGCGCCGGATGCCGCGGTACTCGGCCAGCAGCATCAAAAACGTGAAGGCGAGGCCGAACGGCACCAGGATGATGTGAAAGCCGAGCGTGAAGGCCATCTGCTCACGGGCCGGCAGCAGCTGGTCCGGCTCGACCGGTGCGGCCAGCACGGTGGCCGCCGTCATCGCGCTCACCACTGCGCGCCTCCCTGTCCCCTCGACGGTCCGGGTCCGGCGACTGCTACCCCGAGCGCGCCGGGTTCACCGGGTTTGCGTCAACCGGCCGGCGCGGCGCGGGCCGGGATGCGGCGGCGGGACCGGGGTGAGCGCCACGCCGAGGGGGTAGTCGACGGGCTTCAGCCAGCAACCCACTCCGCGGGAGGATGTCATGCGGGCAATCTTCGCGACCAGCATCGCCGCGGCCGTGTGTGCGGCGGTGGCGTCCTTACCCGCCGCGGCGCACGGCGCGGCCACCCCGGCACCACCGGTACCGCCGGTGCCGGTACCGCAGGGTCCGTCACCGACCGGTCAGGCGCCGCCCGGCACCCAGCTCAGCGCCCAGGACCGGACGTTCCTCACCCAGGCCGCCCAGGCCGCCCAGTTCGAGGTGACGACCGGCCGGCTCGCCGGCGACCGGGCCGCGAGCACGGCGGTCCGCTCGTTCGGCCAGCGGATGGTCACCGACCACGGCAAGGAGCTGCAGCAGCTGCAGTCGCTCGACCAGACGCTCGGCATCGCCTCGTCGCCCGCGCCCGACGCCGACCAGCAGAACCTGACGGCCATCTGGACGACGGTGCAGGGCGGGGCCTTCGACTGCTCGTACGCCCCGGCCATCTACGCCCTGCACGCGCACGACGTCCAGGCGTTCGACGACGTGGCGGCGCACGCGGACAATCCGCAGGTCCGCCAGTTCGCCGCCGGCCAGCTGCCGGTCATGCGCCAGCATCTGCAGATGGCGAGCAAGAACCTGCACAACCTGAACTGCTCGGCGCCGGCGCCGTCCGGCGTGCCGTCGTGACCGCGCGGCGACCGGCGCCGGGCGTCAGGCGGTGCGGGTCGGGCGCGGGGTGGCGTTGCCGCCGGGACGGCCAACAGGCTGTGCATCGAACGGCTACGGTGCAACGATGCACGAGGTCGTCTCCCTGGCCCGCGAACTGATCCGGTTCGACACCACCAACACCGGCGACGAGCGGGGCGCGGGCGAGCGCCGGGCCGCCGAGTTCGTCGCGGAGCGGCTCGCCGAGGCCGGCTACGAGCCGACGTACGTCGAGCCGGCGAAGGGCCGCGGCAACGTCGTCGTCCGCCTGCCCGGCGCGGATGCCAGCCGGGACGCCCTCCTCGTCCACGGCCACCTCGACGTCGTCCCCGCGGACGGGCGGGACGGGTGGGAGCTGCCCCCGTTCGAGGGTGAGATCCGCGACGGGTACCTCTGGGGCCGCGGCGCCATCGACATGAAGCACATGGTCGCCATGAGCCTGGCCGTGGCCCGCCGGTTCAAGCGCGACGGCGTCGTGCCGCCCAGGGACATCGTCTTCGCCTTCCTGGCCGACGAGGAGGACGGCGGCCACCAGGGGGCCGGCTGGCTGGTCGAGCACCGCCCCGAGCTGTTCGAGGGGGTGCGCGAGGCGATCAGCGAGGTCGGCGGCTTCTCCGTCGACGTGCGCGACGACGTGCGGGCGTACCTGGTCGAGACGGCGGAGAAGGGCTCGATGTGGCTGCGCCTCAAGGTCCGCGGCACGGCCGGGCACGGCTCCATGGTGCACACCGACAACCCCGTGGCCAAGCTGGCCGCCGCCCTGACCCGCCTGGATCGCCACCGGTTCCCGCTGGTGCTCTCCGAGCCGGTCCGGGACTTCCTGGCCGGGGTGAGCGAGCTGACCGGCGTGCCGTTCGACCCCGACGACCCCGAGGCCGCCGTCGCGCGGCTCGGGTCGCTGGCCCGGATGATCGGGGCCACGCTGCGCGACACCGCGAACGCGACGATGCTCAGCGCCGGGTCCAGGTCCAACGTCGTGCCGTCGGTGGCGGAGGCGACCGTCGACGGGCGGATGCTGCCCGGCCGGGAGGCGGCGTTCGCCCGGGAGCTCGCCGAGGTGCTCGGCCCGGAGGTGGAGATGGACTGGGACGAGCTGCCGCCGGTGCAGACCACCTTCGACGGGCGGCTGGTCGACGCGATGGCGGCGGCGATCGAGGCCGAGGACCCGGGGGCGCGCGTGCTGCCGTACATGCTCTCGGCCGGCACCGACGCCAAGTCGTTCCAGCGGCTCGGGATCCGCCACTTCGGGTTCGCCCCGCTGCGGCTGCCGCCCGGCCTGGACTTCACCGCCCTGTTCCACGGCGTCAACGAGCGCGTGCCGATCGACGGCCTGGAGTTCGGCGAGCGGGTCCTCGACCGGCTCCTGCGGACGTGCTGACGACGCACCGGCCCCGTGGGTCACGCGAACCTCGCCGCGACCGGTGCGCCCCAGCCGTGTCATCCGAGCCGCGACCGGCGGCGCGACCGGTGCGCCCCGGCCGTGTCATCCGATCGGGCAGAGGCCGGGGCTAGGGCTCAAGCCGCGGCGGGAACGGGCGATGTCGGTGCACGGGCGGCCAAGGACGGTCCGCGCACCACGGCCCGAGTTCACGGAGGAGTCGCCATGGGTCTTCGCATCAACAACAACATCGCCGCGCAGAACGCCTACCGCAACCTGTCGGTCACCGACACCCAGATGAGCAAGTCGCTGGAGAAACTCTCCTCCGGCTACCGGATCAACCGCGCCGCCGACGACGCGGCCGGCCTGTCCATCTCCGAGGGCCTGCGCTCGCAGATCGGCGGCCTCAAGGTGGCCGTGCGCAACGCCCAGGACGGCATCTCGGTCGTGCAGACCGCTGAAGGCGCGCTCACCGAGACGCACTCGATCCTGCAGCGCATGCGCGACCTGTCCGTGCAGGCCTCCTCGTCCGGTTCGCAGGACACCGACGCCCGCACCGCCGCCCAGACCGAGTTCACCCAGCTCAACGCGGAGCTCGACCGCATCGCCTCGACGACCTCCTTCGGCGGCCAGAAGCTGCTCACCGTCGGGCAGAGCGGCGCCTCGGCCTACCAGGGCACCTTTCAGGTGGGCGCGAACACGTCCACGGCCGACCAGATCTCGGTCGACCTGTCGGCCTCGGCCTTCGGCGGCATCACCACCGTGACCGGCTTCGACGCGAGCGGCCTGGGCGTGGCCTCGGCCAACCTGATCAGTGGCGCGGCGTCGGCCATCACCGCCATCGACAACGCCATCAAGGGGGTCTCCACCGCCCGGGCCACGCTCGGTGCGTACCAGAACCGGTTCGAGCACACCATCAACAACCTCAACGTGGCGGTCGAGAACCTGTCCGCGTCGGAGTCGCGGATCCGTGACACCGACATGGCCCAGGAGATGGTGTCGTACACCCGCTCGCAGATCCTGACCCAGGCCGGCACGAGCATGCTGGCCCAGGCGAATCAGGCGCCGCAGAGCGTGCTGTCGCTGCTGCGCTGATCCGCCGGCGGGTGAGCGGCGGCGGGGAAGGACAACGAGGTCCGTCCCGCCGCCGCGTCGCGTGGACCAGGACCGGTCAGCCGCGCAGGGCCCGGATGGTGTCGCGGTACCAGTGCGCCGAGCGCTTCGGGGTGCGCTCCTGGGTGTCGTAGTCGACCCGCACGATGCCGAAGCGCTTGTCGTAGCCGTACGCCCACTCGAAGTTGTCCATGAGCGACCAGGCGAAGTAGCCCCGGATGTCGGCGCCCTGCTGGCGGGCCAGCGCGACGGCGCCGATGTGCGAGTCGAAGTACCGCACCCGGTCCTCGTCGTCGACGTAGCCGGTCTCGTCGGGCACGTCGTCGAACGCCGAGCCGTTCTCGGTGACGAAGATCGGCAGGCCGTAGTCGTTGTACAGGCGCACCAGCAGCTGGGTGAAGCCCTCGGGGACGATCTCCCAGCCCATCGCGGTGATCGGCCGCCCGGTCGGGATGGCCCGGCTGACCGGCAGCCCGTCGGCGTCGGTGTCGTTGCCGTCCTCGTCGACGCCGGAGACGGTCTCGGAGAAGTAGTAGTTGATGCCGAGCACGTCCAGCGGGGTGCTGATCACGTCGAGGTCGCCGTCCTGCACCGGCAGCTCGATGCCGCGGCGGGCCAGGTCCTCGACGAGGTCGGCCGGGTAGCGGCCGTGCACCAGCGGGTCGAGGTAGATGCGGGTGCTCAGGGCGTCGGCGCGGCGGGCCGCGTCGCGGTCGGCGGCCGAGTCGGTCTGCGGCGTCGACACGCCCATGTTCAGGGTGATGCCGAACTCGTGCCTGGCCCGCCCTTCGGTGTCCTGGCTGGCCGCCCGCATCCGCTCGGTGGCCAGGCCGTGGCCGAGCAGCAGGTGGTGCACGGCGTGCATGCTGGCGGCGAAGTCGCGGCGGCCGGGCGCGTGGGCGCCGTAGGCGTAGCCGAGCATCGCCGAGCACCACGGCTCGTTCAGCGTCGTCCAGGTCTTGATCCGGTCCTGCAGCGCCTCGAAGACCATCATGCTGTAGTCGGCGAAACGGTAGGCGGTGTCGCGGTTGGGCCAGCCGCCGGCGTCCTCGAGCTCCTGGGGCAGGTCCCAGTGGTACAGCGTCACCCACGGCTCGACCCCGTTGGCCAGCAGCTCGTCGGTGAGCCGGTCGTAGAAGCCGATGCCCTCCGGGTTGACCGGGCCCCGGCCGCGCGGCTGCACGCGCGGCCAGGCCACGGAGAAGCGGTACAGGTCGACGCCGAGATCGCGGATGAGGGCCACGTCCTGCGGCATGCGGTGGTAGTGCTCGCACGCGACCTCGCCGGTGTCGCCCTTGTCGATCGCGTCGGGGACCTCGCAGAAGGTGTCCCAGATGGACCGGGTCCGGCCGCCCTCGTTGACCGCGCCCTCGATCTGGTAGGCCGAGGTCGCCACACCCCAGCGGAACGAGGGTGGAAGCGTGGCGATCGGATTGCCGAGGTCGAGGGGGGTCGCGGTCGTGTCCATGGTTCTCCTGGTTGTTCCGTGGTTGAGGGCCGGTCGGCCCGGCTATCCGGCGGTAACCGGATGCAGCCAGCAGGCCACCGACCGGGCCGCACCGACGTGGTCGTCGGGCTTGCCCAGGACTGGGATCTCCTTGTCACACGGCTCGAATCGCTTCGGGCAGCGCGGGTGGAACGCGCAGCCGCTGGGCATGCCGCGCAGGTCGGGCGGGGAGCCCGGGATGCCGGCCAGCTCCCGCCGGGCGCCGCGCAGCGCCGGGAACGAGCGGAGCAGGCCGTTGCTGTACGGGTGCAGCGGCTCGCGGTAGAGGTCGGCCGACGGGGCCTCCTCCACGATCCGCCCGCCGTACATGATCGCGATCCGGTCGCTGAACTCCACCAGCAGCGACAGGTCGTGGGTGATGAACAGCACCGAGAAGCCCAGCCGCTCGCGCAGCTCGACGAGCTGGCCGAGGATCTGCCGCTGCATGACGACGTCGAGCGCGGTGGTCGGCTCGTCCATGATGACCAGCTGCGGTTCCAGGGCCAGCGCCATGCCGATCATCACGCGCTGGCGCATGCCGCCGGAGAGCTGGTGCGGGTAGGCCTCGAGGCGGTCCTCGGCGATGCCGACGAGGCGCAGCATCTCCTTGGCCCGATCGAGGCGGGCGGACTTGGACAGCTTCGGCTCGTGCGCCTTGATCGCGTCCATCATCTGCACGTCGATCTTGTGTACCGGGTTGAGCGAGTTCATCGCGCCCTGGAACACGATCGACGTCTCGGCCCAGCGGAACTTGCGCAGCTGCGCGTGGGACAGGGCGAGCACGTCGTACGGGTCGCCCGACGGCGGGTGGTAGGTGACCGAGCCGCCGGAGACCACGCCGGGCGGCGGCAGCAGCCGGGTGATGCCGTAGGCCAGGGTCGACTTGCCGCTGCCGCTCTCCCCGGCGAGGCCGACGACCTCGCCGCGGTGGATGGTGAGGTTGACGTCGCGGACCGCGTGGACCGCCTCGTCGCCGAGCCCGTAGTCGACGTTGAGGTTCTTGATCTCCAGCAGCGGCCTGGTGAGGACCTGGGTCATCGCGCGGCACCGTCCCTGATCTCGATGGCCCCGGTCGGCTCGACGGGCCGGATGACGGGGGTGAAGCCGACCTTCATCCGGACCCGCTCACCGGTGCTGGTGCGCTTCGGGCCGCTGCCCGAGGTGCGCAGCCGCGGGCTGACGAACTCGTCGATGCCGAAGTTCACCAGGCTCAGCGCCGTGCCCAGGATCGCGATGGCGAGACCGGCGGGGACGAACCACCACCACGCGCCCTGCGCGAGGGCCTGCTGGCCCTGCGCCCAGAACAGGATGGTGCCCCAGTTCCACGACGACACCGAGGAGATGCCGATGAACGCGAGCGTGATCTCCGAGAGCACCGCGAAGATGACGGTGCCGACGAAGCCGGAGGCGATGATCGCGGTCAGGTTGGGCAGGATCTCGAAGAAGATGACCCGCCAGGTCTTCTCGCCGGTGGCCCGGGCGGCGTCGACGTAGTCGCGGCGGCGCAGCGACAGCGTCTGGGCCCGCAGCACCCGCGACCCCCACGACCAGCTGGTCAGGCCGATCACCAGGGCCACGGTGAGGTCGTTCACGTGCGGCAGCGAGGTGCAGATGATGATGATCAGCAGCAGGCCGGGAATGACCAGGAACACGTTGGACAGCACCGACAGGATCTCGTCGATGACGCCGCCGAGGTAGCCGGCGGTGACGCCGACGACGACCGACAGGATCGTGGCGACGATCCCGGCGACCGCGCCGACGAACACGACGCTGCGGGTGCCGGCCAGGATCTGGCTGAGGATGTCCTGGCCGAGGTGCGTGGTGCCGAACCAGTGCTTGGCCGACGGCGCCAGCATCACGTCCGAGGTGATCTTGTCGGGGTCGTACGGGGCGACCCAGGGGCCGATGATCGCGAACAGCACGTAGATGGCGAGGATGACCAGGCCGGTCGCGGCCTTGCCGTTGGCGATGAACCGGAACCGCTTGCGCTTGGCCTTCTTGCCGGCCGGGGCGGTCTCCGGCTGAGCCGCCGGGCCTTCGCCGGGGATGACCTGCTCGATGTTCGAGGGGGTGACGGTCATC
Organism: Dactylosporangium sp. NPDC051485; assembly: GCF_040682015.1. Lineage (NCBI taxonomy): Bacteria > Bacillati > Actinomycetota > Actinomycetes > Micromonosporales > Micromonosporaceae > Dactylosporangium > Dactylosporangium sp. NPDC051485. The sequence continues at coordinate 6,027 of NZ_JBFAZW010000142.1, read as the reverse complement.
TCAGCCTGCCTTTCGGGTGCGCGGGTCCAGCAGCGTGTAGGCCAGGTCCGCGAGCAGGTTGGCGACCAGCACCGAGATGGTGATGACCAGGAAGATGCCCTGCATCAGCGGGTAGTCGTGCGCGCCGACGGCCTGGAAGAGCTGGAAGCCCACGCCCGGGTAGGAGAAGACGATCTCCACCAGCAGGGTGCCGCCGACGATGAAGCCCAGCGAGAGCGCGAACGCCGAGATGTTGGGCAGCAGCGCGTTGCGGGCGGCGTAGCTGAACGCGACCCGCCGCTCGGAGAGGCCCTTGGCGTGGGCGACGGTGATGTAGTCCTCGGCCGACACGGTCACCATCATGTTGCGCATGCCGAGAATCCAGCCGCTCATCGACGAGACCAGGATCGTGATCGCCGGCAGGACGCTGTGGTTGATGGCCGAGCCGATGAAGGTCCCGTCCCAGTACGGCACCAGGCCGGGGGTGTAGCCACCGGAGGACGGGAAGTAGCTGCCGTTGCCGGTGAAGACGGCGATGAAGACCAGGCCGAGCCAGAAGTACGGCACCGAGGACAGGAACGTCGTGGCGGGTAGCAGGCCGTCGATCCAGGTGCCGCGCCGCCAGCCGGCGCCGATGCCCAGCGTCGTGCCGATCATGAAGCTCAGGATCGTCGTGATGCCGACGAGGCCGATCGTCCACGGCAGGCTCGAGGAGATGACCTCACTGACCGTCGACGGGAAGAACGTGAACGACAGGCCCAGGTCGCCGTGGAACAGCTGGTTCCAGTAGTCGAGGTACTGCTGCCACAGGCTCTGTTCCTGGTCGAGGCCGAACAGCACCCGCAGCGACTGGATGGAGTCGGAGGACACCGCGCCCTGGTTGCGGGCCAGGAACGAGCTGATCGGGTCGCCCGGGATCATCCGCGGGATGAAGAAGTTGATGGTGATCGCGGCCCAGGCCGTGAACAGGTAGAAGGCGAGGCGTTGCAGCAGGAACTTCATCGTGCCTCCTCCGGCTGGTGCAGCGCCGGCGGCGTGGGGATCGACGGGTCGGCCGCCGAGCCGACGCCCTCCTTGGCGACGGTCTCGGCGTCGTACAGCCAGCAGGCCGCCCAGTGCCCGGGCTCGCCGCCGACGTCCAGGCGCGGCGGCAGGTCGACGGTGCAGCGCTTCATGGCGTGCGGGCAGCGCGGGTGGAAGCGGCAGCCGGCCGGGGGCCGGATCAGGCTCGGCGGCTCGCCGTTGCCACGGTCCTTCGCGGTCGCGTCGGCGATGCCGGCGATGCGGTCCGGGTCGGGGGCCGACTCGATGAGCAGCCGGGTGTACGGGTGCGCGGGGTTCTGCGTGACCGACTCGCTGTCGCCGCCCTCGACCATGCGTCCGGCGTACATCACCATCGTCTCGTCGGCGAAGTACCGCGCCGAGGCGATGTCGTGCGTGATGTACAGGATGGCGAGGTTGAGCCGTTCCTTGAGGTCGCGCAGCAGGTTGAGGATGCCCAGGCGGATCGACACGTCGAGCATCGACACCGGCTCGTCGGCCAGCAGCGCCTCCGGGTCGGCGCCGAGGGCGCGGGCGATGGCGACGCGCTGGCGCTGCCCGCCGGACAGCTCGTGCGGGAACTTGTCGATGTAGCGCTCGGGCGGGGTCAGCGCCACGCGGGTCAGCAGGCCGGCGAGGGCCGCCTCGAGCTCGTCGGCGGTCTTGCCCGCGTTGCCGTGGATCTTCAGCGCCCGGGTCAGGTGGTAGCGGACCGTGTGCACGGGGTTGAGCGAGCCGAACGGGTCCTGGAAGATGAGCTGCACCCGGCTGACGTATTCGCGGAACCGGCGCCCGCCGTTCACGCGCGTCGTTTCGCCGCGCAGCCGAAGGTCGCCGCCGGTGCGGGGGTAGAGCTGCGCGAACAGCCGGGCGACCGTGGACTTGCCGGAGCCGGACTCGCCGACCAGTGCGGTGACCCTGCCGCGGCGCAGGGTGAGGGACACGTCGTCCACCGCGTGGACGACCGCCCGCTTGCCGGTGAAGATGTCGCTCAGCTTCCGCCGGACGGGGAAATGCTTGGTCAGGCCCTCGGCCTCAAGCACCACCTCGCCGACCGGCGCCGCCGGGCTCTCGCTCAACGTCATTGCCGTTGGTCCTGTCTCGGGGTGTCTCGTCATTGGGTACCGCTCCCCGGGCGACCCTCGCAGGGGTCACCCGGGGAGCGGTGTCAGTACGATCCGGTCGTCAGGAGCCGGCCGGCTTGAGGTGCAGGATGACGTCCAGGGCGTTGGCCTGGGTCGGCTGAAGCGCGCCGTACGGGTTGGCGTCGTCCGGCCAGCCGGTCCAGTTCTTGGCGCTGTAGGCCGCACCGATGTTGTCGGCGCCGACCGGGAGCATCGGGGCCTCCTCAACGAAGATCTTCTGCAGCGTGGCGAGCGCGGTCTTGCGGGCCGCGTCGTCGGTCGCAGCCTGGTAGGCGCGCAGCGCCGCCGTGGCGTCCTTGTTGTCGAAACGGCCGAAGTTGGCGGCCGGGGAGGCGGTGCCGATCGGCTTGAGCTGGTCGCCGTCCATCACCGTGCGGTAGATGTCGTACGGGGTCGAGCCGCCGTCGGTCCAGCGGAACGCCGCCTCGAACTGGCCGGCCTCGATGTTCTTGAACCACGCGTCCTGGTTGGCCTTGTCGACCGTGGCCGCGATGCCGATCTGGGCCAGGTTGGCCTTCACGATCTCCAGCGAGGTCTGGTAGTCCGACCAACCGGCCGGGTCGGTGAGCGTGATGGTGACCGGCTTGCCGGTCGGGTCCTTCAGCGTCGTGCCCTCCAGCTTGTAGCCGGCACCGGTGAGCAGCGCCTTGGCGCCCTCGACGTCGATCTTGTAGTCCTTGCCCTTGTACTCGTCGGAGACGAAGGCGTCACCGGCGGGCGAGGGCAGGCCCGTCACGCTCTTGACCAGCGGGTGGAAGTAGCCGGCCTCGGCGGTGTTGAAGATGTCGTCCCGGTTGATGACCATGCCCATGGCACGGCGCAGCTTCGGGTCGTTGAACGGGGCCTTGGTGGTGTTGATGTACAGGCCGTGGATGCCCAGCACCGGCGGCGCCCAGATCTTGTGGTTGGCCGCGTCCTTGTCGATGAAGACCGTCTTCACGTTGGGGATGAAGACGAAGCTCCACTCGCACTCGCCGTTGGCCAGGGCCGTGGTCTGCGCGTTGTTGTCGTTGTAGGAGGTGTACCGCAGCTCCTTGACCTGCGGCAGCGGCTGCCAGTAGCCCTTGTCGCGGACCGTGAGCGTGGTGGTCTGCGGGGTGAAGGACTTCAGGGTGTACGGCCCGGAGCCGATCGGGTTCTTGTTGGCCTCGGTCTTCGGGTCGGAGACCTTCTCCCAGATGTGCTTGGGCACGATCGGGATCTGCGCGATCGCCTTCTGCTGGCTGACGTACTGCGACGACTCGAACGTGATGGTCACGTCGGCGCCGTTCGCGGTCGCGTCCTTGATCTTCACGCCGCCGGAGTTGAGCGCCTCGTTGTCGCGCACCAGCTTGTAGGTGAACACGACGTCGTCGGCCGTGAGCTTCTCGCCGTCGGACCAGGTGGCGTTGTCACGGATGTTGACGACGACCGAGGTGTAGTCCTTGTTCCACTCCGCCTTGGTGGCGAGCCACGCCTTCATCTGGTCGGCCGGCTTGACCGGGTTCCACATCATCAGCGGCTCGTAGATCACCCAGCGGTAGCCGTCCTTGGCGCCGGCCGAGGTGCCCAGGAACGGGTTCTCGTTCTCGGTCAGCGGGCCGTTCGGCATGCCGACGGTCAGGACCGTGGTGGCCTTGGAACCGTTCTTCGTGTCGTTTGGCGAGTCGCCGCACGCGGCCAAGGTAGTCGACGTGGCCAGCAGACCGGCCATGCCGAGCAGAACGGAGCGTCTGTTCAACACGGGGGTGTCTCCTTTTGGTACCTGGATCGAGAGGAAGGTTCCTGCATCGATAGGTGGGGCGGACAGTTGCACAAATTTCGGTATGACGACGGAGACCCTTGGGGCGCGGCCCCCGCCCAGTTGGTGCGGCGTGACTTCAGGTGGTGCGCTCGGGCCACGCCGTGGCGGTCGAACCGCGCACGACGAGCGTGGTGGACAGGATGTTCGGCTCGGCGGTCAACGGCGTGCCGTCGAAGTGCGCGATGAGCCGACGGGCCGCCATCTCGCCCATCTGGCGCATGGGCTGGCGGATGGTGGTCAAGGGCGGCTCGGTGTGCGCCGCGTGCACGATGTCGTCGAAGCCCACCAGGGCGACGTCGTGCGGGACCGATCGGCCCGCGAGCCGCAGCGCCTGCAGGGCGCCGGCGGCGGACAGGTCGTTGTGCGCGAACACGGCGTCGAACTGCAGGCCCTCGTCCAGCGCGCGCTGGACCGAGGCTGCGCCGCACTCGAACGTGAAATCCCCCTCGATGACGAGCCGGGGGTCGATCGGCGCGCCGGCCGCCGCGAACACGTCCGCGAAGCCGCCGAGCCGGTCCTGGGTGCAGCCGAACTTCTCCGAGCCGGTGATGACGAGGGGCCGTCGCCGCCCCAGCTCGACGAGGTGCCGGGCGGCCAGCGAGCCGCCGGCCCGGTTGGTGGTCGCCACCGACGGCATCAGCGGCTTGTCGCCGCGGTCGTCGATGAGGACCACCGGCAGGCCGCCGGCGTACAGGTCGGCGAGGTAGTCCAGCGTCCCCTCGGGCTCGATGGCCAGCAGGCCGTCGAACGCCTTGCCGGAGACCTGCGCGGAGAACTGCCGCATGGACTCGGCGCCGCGGTTGCACGTGAACAGCAGCAACCCGTACCCCTCCGACTCCACGACGTCCACCGCGCCCTGCACGATGTCCCCCATCCATGGCCAGGTCAGCGACGGCACCAGCATCCCGATGACCCGGGTGTGACCCCGGGCCAGGTTCACCGCCCGCGCGCTGGGCACGTAACCCAGCTCGTCGATGACCGTGCGCACCCGTGCCGCGGTCGACTCGTCGACCTCCCCTTTGCCGTTGAGCACCCGGGAGACGGTGGTCTTGCTGACCCCCGCTCGCGCGGCGACATCGGCGATGGTTATCGGCACGCCGCGATCCTTCCCATGAGAGCGCTTTCTGGCAAGAGAGCGAGTTCTGGAACCGGTTCCGCAACCGGTTCCGGCACACTAAATCCGATTGCGGACAGTGGTGTCAATAACACGGCGGTAACGAAACTTAACGACCCCGCAACGCTTGCCAAGGGGATGTCCATGGTGTTGGCTCGGGGCCACCGTCGATGCGACTGCGGCCGCACCGGCGATCCCTACGCACCGTTACGGTAACGCTCCCATGGAGCGCTCTCACGGCCCTTCTTTACCGGTGAAGATCCGCTCTGAATCGATGCAGAAACGCTTTCTGAACCGATGCAGGAAACGCCCGCGGTACGGATTCAGGACCGCAGTTTGATGACGCTGCCGTCGCCGCCCACGAGGCCCGAGCGGACCCGCAGCCCGGTGAAGGTGAGCCCGGCCGGCACGTCGTAGACGACCGTGCCCTGCACCGCCTGGCCCGGCGCGATGTCGCTCGCGAGGGGCCGGGACTTGTCGTAGTAGACCAGCGACCACTCGTCCGGGCCGTATTCGGTGCCGCCGGAGTCGCGCAGCTTCTGGTTGCCGATCCACAGCCGCCCGGTGCTGCCGCCGGTGTTCTCCACCTTCAGGTCCACCAGGCAGAACTGGCCCTTCGGGCGGCGCACCAGCGGCCAGTCGCCGAGCTCCTTCGTGCCGCAGTCGACCTTGGCGACGGTGAAGCGCAGCTTGCCGTCGACCGCGACCGGGCTCGGCTTCGGCGTCGGCGACGGGGGCTTCGTCGAGGGCGGCGCCGCGCCCTGCGCGCCCTGCTCCCCGGGGCCCTTCCGCCCGGCGCTCTCGGCCAGCTTCAGCCCGGCCAGCAGGCAGGCCAGCAGCGCCACCAGGGCCACCCCGGTGACGATCGCCCGCCCGGCCCGGCGGGGGCGGCGCCGTGGCGGCGCAGGGGGCGGCTTCCATCTCCCGCCGGCCGGGTCCAGCCGCGTCCCGGGGACGTCGGCGAC
>NZ_JBFAZW010000141.1:0-22566 GCF_040682015.1 Dactylosporangium sp. NPDC051485 | reverse complement strand
CAGGTGGTGCCGCTGTCGAGGACGACGGCCTCGCCGTCGGTGATCAGGCCGGCGACCGCCTCGGCGATGCGGCGCTTGGCGTCCTGGCCCTCGTGCGAGCGCACGGCGAAGGGCGGTTCCTCGCCGCGCAGGGTCAGGCTGCGCGCGCCGCCGCGGTAGCGCTCCAGCATCCCCTGGTCGGCCAGCTGCTCCAGGTCCCGCCGCACGGTCATCTCGGAGGTCCCGGTCAGCTCCGCCAGCCGCGTCACGCCGACCTGCCCGGCCTGCTGCACGGCGTCGAGGATGCGCCGATGGCGGTCACTGATCGTCATGCCGCCATTAAACACCGCCGGGGCGTCAGATGCAACGTTACGAACACCATTTGTGTTCGTTATGTTTGACCATATGTTCGTTACTTTGCGGGCGGCCCGGGCTGCCACTTTCGCCTACTTCCTGCTGTGCGGCATCGTGCAGGGGGTCTGGGTCGTGCACATCCCGGCCGTGGAGCACCGGGCCGGGATCAGCCACGCGACGCTCGGCTGGCTGCTGCTCCTGCTCGGCGGCGGCGCCTTCCTCGGCATGCAGGTGATGGGCCCGCTGGCGGACCGGTTCGGCGCCCGCCGGGTGGTGCCAGTGAGCGGAGTCTTCCTCAGCCTCGCCCTCGTCCTGCCCGCGCTGGCGGCCAACGCCTGGACACTGGGTGTGGCGCTGTTCGTGCTCGGGCTCGCGCACGGCTGCCTGGACGTGGGCATGAACGCCCACGCCGTCCAGGTCGAGGCCGCCTACCGGCGACCCGTCATGTCGGCCTTCCACGCCATGTTCTCCATCGGCGGGGTCCTCGCCGCCCTGCTCGCCGCCCGCACGCTCAGCTGGGGCTGGCGCGCCGGCACGACCATGACGGCGGTCGCGGCCGCCGGGGTGATCCTGGCCCTGGCCCCCACCATCGGCCTGCTGCCCCGCGCCGCGCCCACGACCGTTGCGCGGCCCGCCACCAAGCCCGGCCGCCGCTCCACCCCGCTGCGGATCTGGATCCTCGCCGCGCTCGCCCTGATGCTCATGCTCGGCGAAGGCGCGGCCGCCGACTGGAGCGCCCTGGCGATGCGCGACGTCCTCGACGCCGATCCGTCCACCGCCGCCCTCGCCTACGGCGCCTTCTCCACCGCCATGACCGCCGGCCGGCTGCTCATCGACCGCATCGCCGCCCGCGTCGGCCCGGCCGCCGTGCTGCGCTGGGGCTCCGCACTCGCCGCGCTCGCCATGGCCCTGGTGGTCTGCTCGCCGTCGATCCCCGTCGCACTCGCCGGATGGACCCTCTTCGGCGCCGGACTGGCCGGCACTATCCCGCAACTGTTCAGCGCCGCCGGGCATACCGACCCCGCGGCCGCCGCCACCAACGTCTCCCGCGTCGCCGGCCTCGGCTACCTGGGCATGCTCGCCGGGCCCGCCGTCATCGGCGCCCTCACACATCTCGTGCCGCTCAACATCACCCTCGTGCTCCCGCTGGCCTTCTGCATCGTCGCCGCCCTCACCGCGCCGGCGGTGCGAACCAGTCGCAGGGCGGAAGTGGCGGCACTCCCGACGCGGAGGACAACGACACCACCAACGACATCTCCCCCAACGGCATGCCGCTGACCACCCCGCTGCCCGACGGTCTGTTCCGCATGGTGACCTCGGAACCACCCGGCTCCGCCCCGCCCACTGCCGCGGAGGTGCAGGCGCTGCTGGACACCCGCCCCGGCGCCAGCACCCAGCGGATCGCAGAGATCATCGACGCCTCCACCTACCACGCCGGAAACTCGCCGAGTTCCCGGCCGAGACCCCGGACGATCCAGTCCGCAACGGGCGATTCACGGCGATCGGTACAATATGGTGAGATCACCGGCTGCAGTGGTGACGGGTCGTCGTCGACGGCGAGCGCACCGCTCGTTGGAGCCGGCGAACCGGTGTCCTTGGGCCACCTCACGACAGGTCACGCAGGAGTTCGGAGTCGGTGGTGGCGGCGCCGTGCCGCACGACCGACACCTGACCTCGTTGTTCGAACACCACGTACCGCACCGAGGCAAGCTCGTCAACGTCGTGCTGGCGCAACAGGCCGTACAGGTCCTGGCGGGTCAGGCCGCTGCGGCGAAGCTCGGCGTCAAGCACCTTGCCGTGGGCGACCAGCAGTCGAGGCGGATGGTCGATCAGCCGGGCGAACGTCGGCCGGAAGCGCAGCCGGGCGGTGAGCCGGTGAGCGAGGAGTACCGTGATCAGCGTCGCCGCGCCGGCCAGGTAGCCGGCATCATGCGCATTGGGCACCCGACCTACGATGGCGCCGGCGGCGACGGCCGCGACAAAGTCGAACGCTGACATCTCGGCCAACGTGCGTCGTTCACCGACCCGGAAGCAGGCCACCGCGGTGGCATAGAGCAGCAGGCTCTTGACCACGACCCACCACACGTCGTGCGGAGATCCGAACACCATCGACACGGCCAGCGCGGTACCCGATCCTGTCGCACGGCAAACGCCACACCGCTGCCGCGTGACCGCCCAGCGGCGCAGCCAACAAGCCCAGGCATCACGCCGGCGCCCAGCAGACCGTCCCACGGCCGCTGTCGCGGAGGCGCAACCTGCCCAGGGGATGAGCACGCACCGTGATGTTGAGGTCGATCAGAGTTGTCCGGGGTCGGCCATGCGGTAGAAGAAGGGTCCGAGCCCGGCAGAGGCGACGGCTTGGATGAGCGGAAGATGGTCTTCCAGCATGCGGGCGTGCTCCAAGTCCCCGACGAAGACGGGGTCGAAGCCGGCGTCGACGATCAGTTGCTCGGTGACCTGCCGGGCGTCTGGGTCGGCAGCGAAGAGGTTGCCCGGCCGGACCCGCTGCTGTCCGATCTGGTCGTAGATCACCGCCCAGTTGGTGTTGAAGCTCTTGGCGGTCGGACCACCGATGATGGACTTGACCTCGTGCGCCTGCGACACGAACTGGGCGGAGCGTTGCCCGTAGGCGTTGGTCGCATCGATGGTCAGCTTGCCGCCGATGCCGGTCACGTTCGCCAACGCCGCCGCGATTGCCTGCCCGGGCACGGCGACCAGGACCACGTCGGCCGCCGAGCCGTCACCGCCGTCACGTCCCAATGTGATGACCTCGTGCCCGGCCTTCGACCAGATCCCGGCCAGCCCGCCGCCGATTCGGCCCCTACCCACCGTGACGATCTTCATGTGTGCCCCTCACTGGTTGCCTGACCACGACCCTTGGGCGGATCCGCCCCTATCCCATCCGGCTGGTGAACTGGTTCGTGTCGAAGTAGTCCCGCCACGCCTTGATCTTGCCGTCACTGACCTCGAAGGTTCCCATGACCGGCAGCTCGAACGACTTGTCCGGGAGCGTGAAGACGTCCACCCGCTCGGTCATCACGACCGGACCATCGGCCGCGATGTTGATGACCCTGAACTCGATTCGCTCAATGCCCGGCGGCCCAGGACGGATGAACGAGGCGATGTTGCCGGCGATGGCCTCCCTGCCGGCGACCGGCGCGAACGGGATGTTGTGGTAGACGGCATCATCGGTGAAAAATGCAGCCAGCTCGACAGGCCCGAGATTGTCGGACCATGCCGCGCAGAACCTGCGCACCACCTCGATCGGGCTCTCCATCTGGCTCCTTCTGTGGTCGATCTTCGGCGAAGTTGACGGTACGTGTATCCGCTCCTGAAGGCGACCATCGCGGTGGGTGGACTGCGGCAGCGCGGCGGTCAGCGATCACAACGCCACAATCGACCGGCTCGACCTCTTCGCTCGCATTGCCCAAGCGAAGTGGACGTGCAGCACACCCGCAGAGCTGCGTCGCTTCACCGACCGCGAACGGGCGATACCCGAGTCGCCACCTCACGAAGCTTTTTACGGTCCCGGCGCTGGTGGTCGTGGCGCTCCGGTCGCCGGCTCAGAGCGGGTAGCCGGCGGGGCTGCGGGATCGGTGGTCCTCGGTCCGAAGGGTCAGGCGCTGGTCAGGTCGCGAGAGGCGGCGATGACGGCGCTGGTCTGGCTGGCGTCGAGGCTGATCGGTGTCGGGTGGCTGAAGTCTCCGGTCTTTCGCCAGTAGGAGCTCGTGGGCCAGTCCTGGCGACCGGTGGCGTTGGTGGCGTTGTGGGCGGCCTTGTCGATGGAGTCGAAAACCAGTGGTCCGAGGACGGCGGCGGTGGCGCGCATCCAGCGCGGCTGCATGCGGAAAATGTCGGTCCGGGCGGAGCCGGCGTTGACAACGCCGGCAAGCAGGCCGGGTTCGGTGGCGGCGAGGTGAGCCGCGTAGTGATGGTTCGCGATCTGGATCGGCTTGCGCATCCGGGTGAAGCTGAACGGGGTGTACTGCGGGAAGTCGGCCATGTCGATCCGGGTCGTCAGGGGTACATGAGCGGTCATCATGACCACGCGCGGGTGTTCGGCGTGACGCAGGGCGGGCAGCAGGAGCTGGGTGAGGTGGTAACGGCTGAGGTAGTTGACCGTGAAAAACGGGTGCAGGCCGTCGGCGGTGCGCAGATCCTCAAACGTCATGACACCGGTGGTGTGCAGGATCGCGTCGTAGCGTTCGTGCGCGGTCAGGAGTTCTCGGGCGGCCTGGCGGACGCCGTCGTGGGTGGACAGGTCCGCCTGCACGAACGAGGCCCGTTCGCGCGTCGCGCCGAAGGAGGCCAGGGCGGACTCGCCCTTACGCGGGTCACGGCCGAGGATGACGACGTGGTGGCCCTGCAGCAGGAGGCTGCGGGCGGACTCGAGCCCGATGCCGCTGTTGCCGCCGCTGACAATGATGTTCTGCATGATGTGCTCCTTGACCTGGGTGCGCGGGGAAGGCCCGCGATGATTCGCGGGGGATGGTCAGAGGCTGTAGGGGCCGAAGCGGCCCCAGGTGAGCACGGCCGCCAGCACCAGACTCCCCGTCTATGACTAAAAGCTTGTAGTTAAGCTAGCAGCTTTTCACTACAAGCTACAAGTCAAAACCCTCTGGCATAGCTACAAGCTTGTAGTTATGCTGGGGACATGGACGACACCGAGGCACCCCGCTGGCTCGACGAGGAGCAGCAGCGGATCTGGTATCTGTTCGCCTACGCGCTGATCAGGCTGCCCGCGACGCTGGATACGCAGATGCAGCGCGACGCCGGCATCAGCCAGTTCGAGTACATGGTGCTGTCCTCGCTGTCCATGGCACCTGATCGCACCTACCGGATGAGCGTGCTGGCCGGCTACACCGCCAGCACCCTGGCCCGGCTCAGCAACGTCGTCACCCGCCTGGAACGCCAGGGCTGGGTGCGCCGCACGCCCGATCCGGCCGACGGCCGCTACACCCTCGCCACCCTCACCGACGAGGGCTGGGACAAGGTCACCGCTGCCGCCCCAGCGCACGTCGCCGAGGTCCAGCGGACCGTCTTCGACCCGCTCACCAGATCTCAGCAACGCCAGCTCGGTGTCATAGCCGAGCGCCTGCTCAAGGCCACCGACCCGGACGGCCCCCTGAGCCACACCTCCGACCGGTAACCACCGGCTCCCTACGCCCTTCTTCTCGCGCCCGACAGCAGGTGTCAGGCGTTTCGTCACCATGCCCGAAGGGGTTTCGCCTATGCCCACCATCGCCATCGTCGGGGCCGGTCCCGGCCTCGGACTGTCGCTCGCCAAGGTCTTCGGCGGTCACGGCTTCCAGGTCGCGCTCGTCTCGCGCAGCAAGGACAAGCTCGACGCGCTGGTCGCCGAACTCGCCACCGCAGGGGTCACCGCCGCGGGCTTCCCCGCCGACACCGCCGACCAGGCCGCCCTGGCCGGAGCACTCGAGCAGGCCGCCGCACACGTCGGCGAGATCGACGTCCTGGAGTTCTCCCCCTACGCGGGCCTCAACCAGGTCTTCCCGCACGAAGTCACCGTCGACAACCTGCGCCCGGAGATCGAGCACCTGCTCTACGGCGCCGTCACCGCCACCCAGACCGTGCTGCCCGGCATGCTCGCCGCCGGCACCGGCACGCTGCTGTTCACCACCGGCGGCGGCGCCATCAGCCCGTACCCGATGCTGGCCACCACCAACGCCGCGCATTCCGCCCTGCGCAACTGGGCCCACAACCTGCACAACACCCTCACCGACCAGGGCATCTACGCCGGCACCGTCGCCATCAACCTCTTCATCGGCGCGACCCCACCGGCCCCGGGCATCCCGCACGCCGACCCCGACGACATCGCCCAGGTCTACTGGGCACTGCACACCCAACGCGACAAGCCCGAGCACATCATCGCCGGCTGACCACACACCCACCTGCGACCATCGAAAGGTCTTCCGCATGACCGACTTCATCACCGCCTACGCCCAGGTCGCCGCGCTCCAGGCGATCATGGCGCAGTTCGGTGCGTCCACCGACCTACTCGCCGGCGCCGGCAAGCAGTCCGACGGCGACTCGCCGCAGACCACCGAGGGGCCGTACTACATTCACGGCCACGACACCCTGTTCCGCCGCGACATCGCCGACGGCCGCCCCGGCATCCCGCTACAACTGAGCATTCTGGTACGCGACACCGGCGGCGCGCCCCTCAGCGGCGCCGTCGTCGACGTGTGGCACTGCGACGCCCTCGGCTACTACTCCGGACACCTGGCCCACAACCCGGACACCCTCCCGCAGATGGACGACGACTCCTCCGACGTTCATGTCCCGCCGACCGACGACTCGCGTTTCCTGCGCGGCCTGCAGCACACCGACGCCGACGGCACCGCAACCTTCGACACCATCTATCCGGTTGGCCGGTCCGGCACGGCAGGCGCTGCTCGAGCGCAAGGCCGCTGCCATGGATGGGGAGCGGCCGCTGACGTACTGGGAGGCCCGTGAGCTGGCCGAGATGGCGGCGGACATCTTCGACGACCGCAACGGATTCGCGTCCAAACGGGCGGCCTTCGTGCACAAATGGCGGCCTACCACGACGCCAGGTCACCTGGCCACGCATCGCCGGTCGAGATGAACGCCTGAGCACCAGCGGGGGCCTGCCGTGCGGACTCCACCGCTCCGCCCACCGACTGCAGACGCTGCCTCACCAGGGCCGCCGCCCATCAGATCGACGCGCCCGATCCGCGCAGTGCGTATGTCCGACGTGCCGACGTCAACATCTGTGCCCCGCTTCGACCTCATGCCGTCTCTACCGCCGGTGAGGGACGTCGGTGACGCAAGAAGGAGGCCGATCATGAATAAAGTCAAGACTGCTCACGGCGCCGTTTGGCGATGGCTCCGCGCACTGCTGGCCTCTTGGCTTCCAGTTGCGCAGCTCTCCCCCAACCAAGTCGTCCGGGGCGCGTTTTGCCGCCGAGCTGCCCAGTCCTGGTCGACGTCATCGGCGGGTTCTACCGCAACACATGTCGCGGCCAAAGTGGCATCCTGTCGCGCGGGCTTCGCGCGGTCGGGCCGCGCCTGCCCGCGCCAGCACCGCCGTCGGGGACTGCGAAGCGAATCGGCCTGGCGCGGCGCCATTGCCACCGTGATTTGGTCCGAGACTTTGAGGTCTACCTCGTCAGTGCCTACTCGAAAATTTCCCAGCCAGCACTTCTAGCGATGACAACCGCAACTCTTTTTCTTGCATCAGAGTTTCTCGATATTTCTCGAAGCCTCGTTTGAAGAACTGCGCCCGGATTCACCTCAGCGGAAAGTAGCTCGACATCTCGGTCAAACCAAATATTTTCGACGCCCCGCAAATTTGTCTTTAGACCTCTGAGTTCGGAAGACTGAAATCCGCCGGCTTTGTCAACGATATGATCCCAACAGTTCCAAAGATTGCCGATATTTGCGTTAATTCTCCGAAACCGATCCCCGGGATCCAGGGAATCTGAATCAGCAATCAGTAGCCCCACCCCCGCGGCGGCTCCTTGATAATAGCCCGGAAACAAGATGTCAGTACTCTCCGCGAGTTCGCCACTCCAATAGCGCAACGACTCGACAGCACTAGCAATCCCAGAGCCGCGAACAGCGACTACCGTCTCCAGATCTTCCACGAACGGCGTGTTCACGACCCGGAGGATCGGCAATATGCGCGCCAGTCGAAGGGCTCCGGAAACAGCAACCCTGGGCCCCGCTTCAAGTCCGCCGAAAAGGTTCAACTCCACGCTCGCTAACGTCTCGCCAGGACTCGATACGGGGTGTTTCCCGTTCGCGATGTTCCCGTTCCCAATTGAATATTTGTTGGCTCCAGCCCGTGGGCAACTCCCTGATCAAAGCATCCCTGACACATTCTAGTGTCGCGTGTCTGAAGTGATTTGACGCTTGCGGTGCGGGACGCTGTCGGGGTGTCTGTTGCCGAGCCGCTGGTCCTGCGTCCGGGGGATGGCTCCCGGCTGCGGGCGTTGACTCGCTCGTCTGCCGCCCCGGCCGGGCATGTGCAGCGGGCCCGGATGGTGCTGCTGGCCGCCGACGGGGTGTCCAATGCCGAGATCGGCCGGCGGGTCGGGATGACGCGGCAGACGGTGATCGCCTGGCGGGCCCGCTACGCCGCCGGCGGCATCGACGCTCTGGCGGATATGCCCCGGTCGGGTCGCCCCGCGGTCATTGATGAGGCGGCCGTGGTGGTGGCCACGCTGAACCCGCCACCGGCGCAGCTCGGGGTGACGCACTGGTCGGCCCGGCTGATGTCCGATCACCTGACCGGCGAGGGCATGCCGGTCAGCTTTGCCGAGGTGGCCCGGATCTGGCGAGGCTGGGACCTGCAACCGCATCGGATCGAGACGTTCAAGTTCTCCACCGACCCGCAGTTGGAGGCGAAGATCCGCGATGTGGTCGGGCTCTACCTCGATCCGCCCCGCAACGCGGTGGTGGTCTGCGTCGACGAAAGAGCCAGATCCAGGCGCTGGACCGGACTGCGCCGCTGCTGCCGATGCGGTTCGATCAGGCCGAGCGGCGCACCCACGACTACAAACGCCACGGCACCACAACTCTGTTCGCCGCGCTGGAGGTGGCCACCGGGCGGATCACCGCCGACGCGTGCCGGCCGCGGCACCGTAACGGCGAGTTCCTGGCCTTCCTCAAACAGGTCGCCACCGCGCACCCACGGGTCAAGCTGCACATCGTGTGTGACAACTACGGCACGCACAACCAAGACCGCCGACCAGATCCTCACCAAGGCCAGCGGGCAAGACCGCCAAGCCGCGGTAGGGGACGCCCGATGAGCGGGCGAGTCTGCCGGTCTGGGCGCCCTCAGCCCTGGGCAACGAGACGCTGCCGAAGCCTTTGCGCGTAGGGCCGGCGGACATCAAGAGGCGCGATGGTCGAACTGGGCACCGACCGGCGCAGGCCATCGTCCTGGAAACGCGGGATGACATGCACGTGGTAGTGCCAAATCTCTTGACCACCCACTGGCTCGTTGTGCTGCCGGACAGAGATACCAGCGCAGTGGTAGGCCGTTCTCATCGCGATCGCCACCCGACGGACCACGTCATGAACCGCGTGGCCGTGCACCTCCGGCAGATCATAGATGTTCTCGTAATGCTCATTGGGGATCACGAGAACATGCCCCGGATTGTTGGGCCACCAGACCGACGCGATCAACGCCGTCGCCCTGGCCGACTGCAACACGATGTCGTGAGGACTGTCCAGCTCCGTCTCACCGCCGGCCAGCAGGAAGCAGAACGGGCATTCGTAACCTGCCGGCGCGTATGAGACCCGAAGGCCGTCCATGGACGTCACCGGCCGATGATAACTGTCAAGTTACTTCGGACACGAGACACTAGACCGCCTCAGCGCACGCGCTTGTCGTCTTCTATGGCAGAAGCCTCGCGCACTCCTCGTTCACAATCTTGGCCTCGTCGGCGGCGGAGACGTCAATCGAGGCATACGAGGTGTCCACGGCTGCTGTGTCGGCGTGTTTGGCGTCGGACTCGTGGGCGTAGGTACGGAACAGGCTGCGCTTGGTCTCGAGCAGCTGCAGGATGCGTTCGTCGACGGAGTCCTTGGCGAGCAGCCGGTGCACGCGAACCATGCGGGGCTGTCCCATGCGGTAGCTGCGCATGATGGCTTGATCTTCGGTGCTCGGCTTCAGCTGAGGTTCGGTGATCACGACGACTGATGCGGCCTGGAGGTTGAGGCCGAGGCCAGCGGCTTCGATCTGGCCGATAAGCACCGCATGCCCGTCGTACTGCCGGAACCCCTCCACGACCTGCTGCCGGCGGCTGGTCGGGGTACTGCCGGTGAGATGGAACCGGGTTGAAGCACCGAGGACGCTGTCGACTCGGTCGAGGACGTCGCGGAAATAGGAGAACACGACGACCTTCCAGCCGTTGGCCGCCGACTCGTCGACGATCTCCTTGAGGCGCTCAAGTTTCGCGGTGACCTCTTCAGTGCCGATGAGGTAGGCGGCCCGTCTCATGCCAGCGAACTGACGTTCGCGAACCTCCTGCAGGTACCGCTGCCGCTCGGGTGCACGAAGCTCGACCCAATCGTCGACGTCCAGTCGTTCGGGAAGCTCCTTGAGCACATCCTCCTGGTTTCGGCGCAGATACACCTCGGCCACCTTCACGCGGAACGCTCGCGCACTAAGCACCAGGTTTCCTGGCAGCAGCCTCGCGGCGAGGCCTTCGTCCACGTACTTGACGAGGCTGTGGAACTCCTCGACCCGGTTTCTCCATCGGTGTTCCGGTCATCAGCAGCACCCGTGAGGCGCTGCCGGCGAGAGCTGCTACCGCCTGCGAGCGCAACGCTGACCGGTTCTTGATCAGATGCGCCTCGTCGACGACGAGGAGATCGAGCCGGAGTCCAGCGGGAAGTGTCAGCAGGCGCAAGGTCTGCACTGTCGTGATCGCTGCGCCACCCGATGCCATCCATGCTGCGATCGCGCCTTGGCGGTCGTCTCCGTGCGCCTTGTGCACGCTCAGCGCACTATGCTGCTCGATCTCCTGGATCCAGTTGTACAGCACGCTGGCCGGGCACACGACGAGGAAGTGCTGCCCGCCGCGGGCGGCGAGGTGGGCCATGACCGCGATAGCCTCGATGGTCTTGCCCAGGCCCATCTCGTCGCCGAGGATGACGCGCCGGCGGTCGATCGCGTATTGGGCACCGAACACCTGATAGGTGCGCAGTCGCACCCGCAGGAGACTCGTATCAAGATCGACACGTCGCGCCTCCTTCTCGATCCGGGGTGACACAGAGCCGGTCGTGGCGTCCGAGTCGGTGACCGGCACGCCACGAACTTCGGCAGCAGTGTCTGATAGAGAGCGGCGGCCCGGACGTAGTCGGCCCACAGCGTCGCTGGCGAGATGTTGGCGGCCTTGTCGACGGCCAGGGCGATGTCGCGGAGCGCCGCCTGGACGACGACGGCGTCCACGGTCCCCAACTGTACTTGCAGGTGGATGAGTGCCTGCTGGACTCGGCGTCGGCTCGCAGGCAGCGCGAAGATGCGATGACCGAGGCGACCAGCCGGCGATGCCGCTGCCAGGAGACGATCCAGGGTGATGGCGAGGTTGGCCGCCCGATCAGCTGTGGCTGCGTGTACCCGGATGACGGTGGCCAGGGTGTGGAGAAGACGGAGCAGCTCGACGTGACTCGTCGGCGCTTCATCAGCGTCGAGACGAATGACGGTGTCGTGTTCGATGGCGGCAGCAGTGGCCTGCGCGGCGGCCTGAATCGCTTCGGCTGTCGACGCACCGATGCCGGGAATCTGCTGCAGCGACGCGGCGGACGCCTCCAGTACGGCCAGGACGCTGTCGAAGCCGTACTGCGGGAGCTTCGCGATGTTGCGGATCGCCTTGCCGGACGGTGATCGCAGCGCGTCAGCGCGCATCGCGGCGAGTTGTTCTGCGATCAGTCGCGAGCGGAGCCGCTCGTGTTCGACGCGGACGTCGCGTTGCAGCTCAGCGACTGCGTCGCAGAGTGTGTCGGCCTGCTGGACGAGTACCCGGGCGTCGTCGAGCAGCCGCCGGCTGGCGCCGAACGGCATCGTCTCGGGAGATGCCGAGGTGCCGGTCGTCATCGGGGGCCGCTACGGGGATCAGCCGTCTGCCACGCCCATCGTGCCGCACACGTCAGCCAGCGCGAACTCGCTACGGCCTCCACCCACACCCCCAGCGCTCTACGTGGTGGAGATATTACCGAGCGCAGTCCTGCCGAGGAAGGCCGTCGTCGATGCGAGCTGTGACGGCTTCGGCACACCGAATGCGCGGTTCCCATCGAAGATCGCGAACCATGGCCGATTCACTCATGACCACAGCTTGCGATTGGCCAGCTACTTAGGGAGATAATCGCATAGGCTGTCGAGGATCGTCGAATGATATGGCGGAGGTGTCATGGACATCGGACCCGTTCTACGACACCTTGCCAGTCCAGCTCGCCTGCCCGTCAGGTCGGACATTGAACTCGCCGAGTCGGTCTCGATCCTCGCCAAGCAGGCAAAGACGGAAACCGTGGGAACCCCCTACCTGAAGACACCCAGCCCGGTGGCGGTCGCCTCGGTCCTTCAAACCAGGCCGGCCGACATCCTCCGCGAACTCAGCGTCGCGACAACCTTCCTGACCCGGTCGCCGTTCCTCTCCGTCTCCCAGCATTGGGCGCACGTCCGCTACTGCGCCACCCTCGAGGCGGGTCGAGAGCAGCTCATGCGCCTCACCTCGTATGCGTCCAAGGATGTGGTACACCACCACAAGGTCACCCAGTCCGAGCAGCTCGGCATCGGTCTGGCGCTCGTCGTCGCCCGCGCTGTCCTCGAACGACGCCACCCGGGCTGGCTCTTCCACGTCGTCGACGCCGACGTCGCCCTGCGGCACGGCTACGTCAACGACGTCACCGGCAGAGTGGGCAACAAGCCCGGCACGAACAAGCGGCCCGACTACTTCCTCATCGGATGGCGTCGTGCCGGCGCGACGACCAAGGTGCGTATCGCGGTGCTCGAATGCAAGGGAACACACGGCGACGAGCGTCACGTATACAGGCAACTCGCCAACGCATGTCTGCAGGTCGGCACCGTCGCGATCGGCGACCACCCGATGTACGGCCTGATGGTCGCCTCCCGGCTGCTCCGCAGCGGCGTCCGCTCCTATGTCCTCGACCCGCCCGGTGACGACGAGCTCTGGTCGGGGTCGACGAGCGACTATGACGAGCTGCTGGCAGAGCAACCGGAGGAGCTCGAGTGGCGAGCTCGACAGCAGGCGACGCAACAACCACCCGACGCCGACGGCCCAGCTGGTGACACTGCGCCGTCCCCACCGCCGGCCGCACCCACGACGGGAGCCGCTGCGTTGACCCCGCCGTACGTTATCCCTGCCAGCCACCGGTCCTGGTTGGCCCAGGTCCTGAACCGCACTGTCGCGGCTTCAGTACTGCTGTTCGTCGGCGACAGCACCACGGCCGTGGGCTACACCAGCCCACGCCAACGCGGCTACCGCACCGCCATGCTTCCCCTGGAGGAGTCATGGCCGGATACCATCAGCGCGCAGGTACGCATGCCGTCAGGCCCAGTCCTCACCGGCACGTCCCACCTGATGCCCCTCAGCGACGGCCGAACGCTCGAAGTCTTCCGCGGCATCGACCGACGCCTCCACAGGGACCTCCAAGAGGAAATCTCAGCCGATACGCCCGAAGCGCCGGATGGCTCCGCCGCTGGTGGAACGCGGCCCGCAGCCCATCGCGCGACACCGTGTCCGTTGGCGCCGACGGCACGGCACTGATCATCAGAGTGGTCGATCGGCGGGAACGGACATCACGGCAGCGCTACCGATGAACCGTGCGGCATGGTCGGTGGATTGATCGCGGGCAACCCAGCTGGCCAGCACTCGGCCGGTGACACCCTCGACCGGGTGCCGTGGCATGAGGAACATGCGCTGGCCGTCCTTGGCGACAACCGGTGGAGCCTCTTACAACCGCTCCTCCGTCGCACTCGGCTAATCGCTGCTTCGCGCCGCTCCTCGGCCGGTGGCGGCTCAACCTGCCGGCCACCCCCGAATGAGTGAACTTCACGAGCGCGGCGTCGCGTCGGTTCGTCGGGGTCGTTAGACGTTGCGCCCTTCGTCTAGCGACCCCGCACAGGAGACATCCCTCGGTGCTCAAGAAGATCGTCATCAAGAACTACAAGGTGTTCCGGGACTTCGTCCTCGACCTTGCCCCAGGCATGAACGTTGTGGTCGGCGACAACGCGGTCGGCAAGTCGACGCTGCTGGAGGCGGTCAACCTCGCCCTGACCGGCCGGCTCAATGGCGCCGCCCTCGCGGTGGAGCTCTCGCCGTTCCTGTTCAACCTCGATGCAGCCCGGGCGTATGTCCAGGCCTTGCAGCGCGGGGAGCGCCCGGTCCCACCGGAGATCCTGATCGAGGTGTACTTCGACGACGTCGTGGAACATGCGCACCTGAAGGCAACGAACAACTCGCTGCGGGAGGACGTGCCCGGCGTCCGAATCCGGGTGTCCTTCAATGAGGACTTTCGCGAGGAGTACGACGCGTACGTCGCCGATCCGGCACAGGTGACAACGGTGCCGGCAGAGTACTACAAGGTCGACTGGCTCAGCTTCTCTGGCAACTCCGTCACGGCACGCGGCGTGCCGGCGACCGCCTCACTCATCGACGCGACGGCGATCCGCCTGCAGCATGGCGCCGACGCCTACTTGCAGACGATCATCGGCAGCAACCTCGAACCGAACGAGCGGGTCGAGCTGTCACGTTCGTACCGGAGCCTGCGCGAGACCTTCTCCGGAATCGACGCCGTCGCCGCGGTGAACGAGAAGCTGGCCGGGGAGCGCGGCGACATCAGCGACCGGCGGCTGACGCTGTCAATCGACCTTTCACAGCGTTCCGGCTGGGAACGCAGCCTCGTTCCGCACCTGGACGACCTGCCCTTCCCGTACGTCGGCAAAGGCGAGCAGAGCACGCTGAAGATCCTGCTCGCGCTGAACCGCAAGAAGGTCAAGGACACCCATGTCGTCCTGATCGAGGAGCCCGAGAACCACGTCTCGTTCTCCAGGCTCAACCTGCTGATCGACAAGGTCGTCCAGAAATGTGCGGGCAAGCAGGTGTTGGTGACCACGCACAGCGCGTTCATCCTCAACAAGCTCGGCCTCGACGAACTCGTGCTGCTGTCCCCGGAAGGCGGTCACCGGATCACCGATCTGCCGCCCTCCACGGTCGAGTACTTCAAGAAGCTGCCTGGCTACGACACGCTGCGGCTGGTCCTGGCAAGACAGGCGATCCTCGTCGAAGGACCCAGCGACGAGCTGATTGTCCAGCGGGCCTACCTCGACGTGCACGGCAAGGCGCCGATCAGGGCCGGGATCGACGTCATCAACGTCCGCGGCTTGTCGGCGAAGCGGTTCCTCGACCTTGCCGTTCCACTCCGTCGGCGCGTGGCGGTCGTCAACGACAACGACGGCGACCCGCAGAAGATGGCGGCGAAGTACGCGGACTACGCCCGCTACGAGTTCATCACCATCCACATCGGCAAGGGCGACCCCACCACGCTGGAACCGCAAGTCCTCGCGGCCAACGGGTTGGAGCGGATGAACCAGGTGCTCGGTACGAGCTATCCGACCGAAACCGCCCTGCTGAAGTTCATGCTGGACAACAAGACCACTTGGGCGCTGGCGGTCGCGGAGTCGCCCGAGACGATCATCATGCCGGAGTACATCCTCGATGCCGTCGCCTTGTAACCGCGTCATCCTCGCCGCCGCCGGTTCCCGCAAGACCCAGCTCATCATCGACGGCGCGCTCGAGGCGCCTGGCCGGCGGACGCTGATCACCACCTACACCACCGAGAACCTTGCTCAAATCACCCGCCGGCTGCAGGAAGTAACGGGGATCGTGCCCGGCAACATCTCGCTGCTGGGCTGGTTCTCGTTCCTGGTCAACCAGGCCGCCCGCCCTTATCAGGCGGCCCTGATCGGCCAGATCGATTACATCCAGTCGCTCAACTTCACCGGGCAGCGGTTCCACCGCACTCCTCGGGAGCAGTGGCGAAGGTTCTACTTCGATCGGGATGCGAACCTCTACCGCGACGGCGTCGCCGACTTCGCCTGCCGCGTCGACGACGCCAGCGGCGGCGCGGTCGTGCGCCGGCTCGCCGCCATGTACGACCGCATCTACATCGACGAGCTGCAGGACCTCGTCGGCTACGACCTCGACTTCCTTGACCGGCTGTTCCAATCCGGCATCGAGATCATCGCCGTCGGCGACCCACGCCAGCACACCCTCTCCACCAACAACTCCACGCGGAACAAGCAGTACCGCGGCGCAGGACTAATCGGCTGGCTCCGAAAACGACAGGACCGCTGCACCGTCGAGACCCGCGCCGAGAGCTGGCGATGCAACCAGCAGATCTGCGACTGGGCCGACGCCATCTACCCGACCATGACACCGACCAAGTCACACAACGACGAATGGACGGGCCACGACGGCGTCTTCACCATCGCCCGCGACGACGTGCACACCTACGTCGCGAAGTACCGGCCAATGGTCCTCCGACACAGCCGCACGACCGACACGATGGGCCTCCCCGCCCTGAACTTCGGACTGTCCAAGGGCAGCACCTACGACCGGGTCCTCATCTTTCCGACCAAGCCGATGCTCGCCTACCTCAAGAACTCCGACCCCGCGCGGTTAAAGGCGTCGGACCGGCTCTACGTTGCAGTTACCCGTGCGAGACACAGCGTCACCTTCGTGGTCGACCGTCGCGACGCAACGTACGCGATGCCGCCGCCAGACGCCGAGCTTCACAGTGGATAGGCGCCAAACCCCCGTGATGCAAACCACGACGACGGAGGCCCAACCCCGCGCCCAAATACTTGAGGAAACCGCTATTCGTCGATAATTAATACGCATGCATACCCGTTTCATGCGGGGATGCTATGGGTGGGGGTTCAAGTCCCCCCTTGAACCCAAGCAGCGCCCGATATTCCGTGCAACAGCCGCGGGTCAGGACTGATGGGCGATCTGGATCAGGTTGCCGCAGGTGTCGTCGAAGACCGCCGTGGTCACCGGCCCCATCTCGGTCGGCGGCTGGGTGAACACCACGCCGGCCGCCACCAGCCGTTCGTACTCCTTGTGCACGTCGTCGACGGCGAACGACGTCCACGGGATGCCGTCGGCGACGATCGCCTCGCGGAACGGCCGCACCGCGGGGTGACCGGAGGGCTCCAGTAGCAACTCCACCCCGTCGGGCGCCTCGGGCGACACGACGGTGATCCAGCGGTCGGTCCCGCCGAGCGGCATGTCGTGCTTGACCGCGAAGCCGAGCACCTCCGTGTAGAAGCGCAGGGCCGCGGCCTGGTCGTCGACGAACACGCTGGCCAGGTTGATTCTCATCTTGTCTCCTTCGGACGCCACCGCTCGACGATGGCCTCCAGCGGGCCGGCGTCGACGTGATGGAACTTGTACCGGCCCTCGCGGCGGGTCCGGACCAAGCCGGCCGTCTCGAGGACGTCGAGGTGCTGGGAGATCGCCTGCCGGGACGAGGCGATGCCGTGCTTCATGGCGAGTCGGCCGCACAGCTCGAACAGCGTCTGCCCGTCGCGGTCGGTGAGCTCGTCGAGGATCGTGCGCCGGGTCGCGTCGGCGAGCGCCCGGAACACGTCACCGTCGGCCACGCCCCCAGCATAGGCAAGTAGCTGCTTGCCTATCAAGCCCGGCAGACTGGGCCGCATGACGACGCCGTTCACGCTGACCTTCGACTGCGCCGCGCCGGGCCGGCTGGCCGCGTTCTGGTGCGAGGCGCTGGGGTACGTGCCGGCCGGGCCGCCGACCGGGTTCGACAGCTGGGAGCAGTGGCTGCGGGCGTTCGCGGTGCCGGAGGAGGAGTGGGACGACGGGGCGGCGATCGAGGACCCGTCCGGGGCCGGGCCGCGGATCTCGTTCCTCAGGGTGCCGGAGGGCAGTTGTTGTGAAGGTGCAATCGCAGAATCGTCGGAAATCGCCCGCGTGGCAACCGTCTGTCGCTGATTCACGGCCGGGCGTCACCTGACGCCGAACGGGCGCCGATGCCAGGTGGCACCAGACGCCCGTTCGCGTGGAGGCGCAGGCCGCGTCATCGGCGAAGGAGTCCGCCTCTTCGGCCTTCCGGTCCCCGTGTCGTGGCCAGCCATGCGTGAAGCGGGCCCTTGGGGTGCGGTTGACGCCAGGTTGGTCGGTGAACGGGCCGCCGAGCCAGGTCGTTCCCGGCAGCCCGCCAGGTGACCTTATGCCAGTGCGACCTTGACGATCGCGTCCGGGCGCGTCACCTTCAGGCCCGCGCGCATCTCACACCGCCCGACGATCTGATTGGCCTCGAAGAGGGTGCCGCCGTCGCCGGTGCCGAAGCGGTCCGGGGAGTACAGCGCCTCGGACCAGTCGATGCGCGCCTGCTCGGTGAGCATGAGCGCCATGGTGGAGAAGTCGGCGTAGAAGGCCGTGTTGGCCGGGCACGCAACCGACGTGACGACGGGGGCGCCCCACAGGCGGCGGGTGCTCGACTCGATGGGGGCCTGCTGGCCCGCTTCGGTGACGAGGAGGCTGCCGGTGGACGTGGCGGCCAGCTCGACGGCTTCCCACGACGACGGACTCATGATCCACCCGGTGCCGTGATATCCGTAGTTCTCCAGGCGCGTGACGGCCTTGCGGGTCGTGGTGATGACGTTCGTGGCGAACGTCTGGACCTGCACGCCGGAGATGTTGTTCAGGCCGGTCAGGTGCTCGCCGGTGCCGTTGCCGGTCAGGATTTCGGCCTCGAGTGCGACCTCCAGGCCGTAGAGCAGCTCCGATGAGACCCACTGCTCCAGCAGCGGCGCGTCCATGAGGTCCTGCCGGGGGATGGGTTCGGTCAGGTGGGCTACGACGCGGGCACGATCATCGATGAGCACCGTCTCGTAGATGCTGGTGGGCTTCTTGGCGCCGGGGGCGACGACCGTCGCGTTGTTGGTGCGCGTGATCTGCCGGAAGTACGAGAACCGGCCCTGGCCGTCCTCGCTCGGCAGTAGGTTGCGCAGCGACGGCACGGGACGCCCGGCCGGTGCAACCGCAGGCGCGGGGACGGCGACGACGACCGAGCCGGACGGTGTGATGCCCTTGAACCGGATGCCGTCAGAGCAGGCGGCGACGACGGCGCGGCCCCACGTCTTGCCGCGCGAGCTGCCACCGTCGGGCGTCGCCAGGCCGCTGTTGGGGAGCAGGCCGATTCCGCCGGTCAGATCGGCGAGCTGTTGCTGGAGCGCGTCGGCTTCGGCGGCTGCCTTCAGGTGCTGGTCGAGCTTCGGCTGGAGGGCTTTCGCCTGGGTCGTGTGGTGCTCGACGGTGGCGCGTTCCTCGGTGGTGAAGTCGCGGCCTGCGGCTTCGACGGCGGCGGCGACCTCGCGGGCGGCCTTCAGGTGGGCGATGATTTCCTGGCGGACAAGGTCGGCCAGGCCCTTTGCGGACATGGTGATGGAGGCCCTTCGATGACTGAGTCGGGCTCCCTGCGCGCATAGACCACCGGCGCGCCCTCGGTTGGGGGCTGCGGCTTCGGTGCTTGGCGCTGCGGGAGCGGTGATCGAGTCGGCGGACTCCTAGCGCTTGGCCTCGGATTTGGGCTCCTCACCGCAGCTTGGCCCGTCCGGGGTTCCTCACAACTTGGCCGTGTCGCCTAGTGATCTACCTGAACGTCACCATACCCACGGATCAGATAAATGTGCACCCTTGGTGCATCATTCGTGTGGCGCGTCCGGGGCGACGATGCGCCGGTCGACTTCGCGGCCGTCGCGCCAGGTGGTGATCTCCTGGCGCCCGTCGCGCAGCTCGACGACGCGCCAGGCGCCGCCGTCGTCCGCGGTCATGATGCTCGTCGCGTTGACGACCGGGATGCGGCCCAGCGACGCGCCGACGGGGATCTCGGCGGTGACCGCCGAGATCAGCTCGGTTGCCGTGTCGGCGTCGACGTCGATCAGTCGCATGGGGCCTCCTCGCGGGCCCAGTCGGGGACGGCGGCGACCTCGTGGTGGTAGATGCGCTGCTGGAGGAGCCAGCCGGTCACGGTGACGGTGCCGTCCGGGTGGGCGGCGTAGCGGTGCAGCCCGTGCTCGGTCGCCGACAGTACGCCGACGAGGCCGTCTTGTTCGAAGATCAGGTGCCGGTGGATGAACGCGATCGGGCGCCCCAGGTCGACGCCGGGCGGGGCGTGGCGGGCGAGTTGCTGGATGAGGTCGTCGGCGACGGCCTGCGTGGTTTCCAGACGGTGCATGGCTGGCGTGTTTTGCCCTTCACTCGGCGCCAGCCGCACAGCCCGTGGGCTGTGCGGCGGCGATGTTGGGTGTTGACGGCGCCGGGGCTACCCGACGTTGCGCGTGGAGCGCTCCTTCGCCTGGAACGTCACCACGACGCCCTGCTCGGTCTCGACGTTGCGGATGGACACGCCCAGGCCCACGCTGGTCGCGCCGCGGCGGATCGTGCTGTGCAGGACCTTCACCTGGTCGGCGGGGATGGCAGGCAGCGTCAGGGCCGTCTTGTCGTCCCACGACCGCTGCACCAGCACCGCGAACGGCGACGCAGCCGACGTGCGGGTCACCTTCGGCAGCGCGGGGGCGACCTTCGCCGCGGCGGCGAGGGCGGCAACGTCGAACGTGGGGGCGGCCGGCGCCTCGGCGGCAGCAGGGGCAGCGGCGGCGGTCTTGTGGGTGCGTGCGGTCATCGGGGCTCCTCGGGGTTCGGGCGGGGCGCTGTGCCCCGCTGCAACTACGTTCGGATGGGCCGCGACCAGGCAATAGTCGTCTTTTCGGGCATACCGGACCGACTTACGCATCGACTCGCCCGCCGCGTGGGATGGCGCGACGAACGTCGCCGTCGGCGCCGCGACCGAGGCGTCTGGGACGCCGCCAGCGGCCCATCGATCGCGGTCGGGCAGGGATCGACGCAGGTCCGCAACACATCGACCGGGATCACGAAAACCTGACGGCGGATCGGCCGGATCACGAGTGCTCCCGCCGACCGGTCGCCGCCGGGATTTAGACACCCCTGCCCCCGTCGATGCCTGCTGCCGGGCCGCCGGGAATCTAGGTTGGCTCCCGCGTCGCGACGGCGTCATCCGCGCCGTTCGGCCGCTTCCCGCGTTCACGCGCACGCCCGATCGTGACGAACGACAGCCCCAGCGCGCCCCTGCCGGGTCGGGGCGGGCATGTGCGCACTGCCCCACCCCCCGACGTCGACTGTCGACAGGGCACGTCTGAGCTGGTCGTCATCCCTGTCGATGCCACAGCCGTTCGTCCCAGTGCTGGGCGGCGACGATGCTGTTGGCGCGCACGTGCTCGCGATAGCGGCCGAACGGGTCGGCCTTTCCGGTTGGCACGTCCACGCCCACGGGTGCTGGCTCGTCGGCGGGTGCGGGCTGCGGCGGGGTCGACGGTTCAGCGGGCGGCTCGGGCAGCGACCACAGGGTGCCGCCGCCGAAGCCGTGCGGTGTGATGCGGACGCCAACGACGGTCGACGCACGGCGGAGGGTGCGTTCGGCGAATCCAGCCTGCCGGGCGGCGGCCAACACTACGGACGCCTGGACAGGCTGCGCCTGCTCGGCGAGGTACTGCCGGAGCCAGTCGGCGGCTGCGGTCATCGCGGTCGGACGGGTCATCGGTGGCCCTCTCCTGAGTCGGTTGCTGTCTCGGTCGGGGCCATGCGCGCCACATGGTCGCCATGGATGCCAACTCCTGTGGCCTGGCGAGCATGGCGAGCATGTGGCGTCCATGAGAGGTCGAGCCGCCAGACGTATGTGGCCCCACGTCCGAAGCCAAGCCGCTGTGTAGTCACCCCGGCCGACCGGCGAGCCCGCTCCAGGGTCCGCACTGCGATGCCGGCCGCTACGGCGGCCTTTTTGGCGTCGTTTGGGTTCGCTTCCCCGCCCTGGTCGGTCAGCCAACCACGCAGCCACTCCACAGCCTCGTCGCGCTCGGCGCGGTCACCGCCGTCACGGTCGCTGGCGTCACGCAGGATGTCGTACACGCTGCGCTCAGAGTCGCCGATGAAGCGCAGTAGGCCAACATGGGCAGGTCCCTCATCGGTGCTGATTGCCACCTCATCGACGACGTAGCGCAGTGACGTGACGCTGAGCTTGCCCAGGTTGTTCTTGATCTGGCTCAGCACGCACGACCCGTCGTCGGCGTCCTCGTCGCGCGCAACGCCAATCGCTGCACGAACCACGGCGGTGAACGCACGTGAGCCGCTGACGAGGCTCAGCGGGTCGGTGCCACCCGACTTGTTGAAGTGGGCCAGACCGACGACCGCGCAGCCGGTGCGGTCGGCAAGGCGCGCCAGCGGCTCCAGCGCGGTGCGAAGCTCGCGGTCCCGGTGCGTGTCGATTCCCGCCCCGATGGTCGACATCAACGGGTCGACACACAGCAGGCCAACGCCATGCGACGCGATGGCGGCCTCCACCGCGCGACAGTCGCGCGGCAATGACAGCGCGTCAATCCGGTCGTACTCGGTGACGACGTCCACGCGGAACACGAGATCGAGGTCGGCCCCAGCCGCGATGAGGCGCGGCACGATCGTGCGTTCCCATGAGTCCTCCGTGGCGGCGTAGATGACCGGGCGGGGCGTGCCGTGGTGGACGCTGGGCTTGACCCGATTCGACGGACAGGGTCGATGTGTTGATCCTCAAGCTACCCTGAGGGCGGTCAACGGCCGGACGCTGGTGCTGTTCTCGAAG
>NZ_JBFAZW010000140.1:0-23086 GCF_040682015.1 Dactylosporangium sp. NPDC051485 | reverse complement strand
GGCCGGCCCGCGCGGCGGCGGCCCGCCTCGCCGGTGGCCCAGCCGTGCAGGGTGGACCAGGCGTCGGCGAGGTCGTCGCGGTTGGCCGGGGGAGGGGCGAAGGCGGCGAGGCCGTCGCGGGCGGCGTCGAAGGCCCGCCAGGCGGCCCGCAGCCGCTCCTCGGCCCGGGAGGCGGCGCCGGTCGCGGTGCGGTGGGCCTCGCGGGCCTTGCGCACCTCGGCGCCGGCCCTCTCCAGGCCCTTGGTGAGCTTCGCGATGCCGTCGAGGTCGCGCTGCAGCGCCTCCGGCGGGGGCGCCCCGTGCAGCTCCCGGTCCAGCTCGCTGGCGCGGCGGCCGATCTGCTCGGCGTGGGCCCGGGCGGTGGCGAGGGCCCGGTCCAGCTCGCGGGCGGCGCGGTCGCGCTCCTCCACGACCCGGTCGGCGGCCTCGCTGCGCTTGCGGGCGGCCTTGCCGGCGGCCTCGGCGGCGGCGACGGCCGGCTCGTGCGGCACCGTCGGCAGCTCGTGCACGGTCTGCGTGCAGACCGGGCAGGCGTCGCCGACCCGCAGGTGGGGCCGCAACGCGACAGCCCGGTCCGCGGCCACCGCGGCCTGGTAGGCCTCCCTGGCCGCCTCCAGCGCCCGCAGCGCGGCGGAAGCGTCGGACCGGGCCAGGGTGAGGGCCTGGGCGGCCTTCTCGTGATCGTGGGCCGCGGCGGCCACCGCCGAGTCGACCGACGCGGACTCCGCGGTCAGCCGGGCGCGCTCCGCGTGGCGGTCCAGCAGGCGGCGCAGGGCCGCCGCGTCGCCGGCCGCGGTCAGCTCGCCGCGCAGCTTCTCCTCGCGCTCCTCGGCGGCCCGGGCGGCCTCCAGCGTGTCGGCGACGGCGGCGTGCGCGGTCGCGGCCGCTGCGGCCGGCCCGGCCGCCTCGCCGGGCACGCTCACCGCGGCCAGCCGGGCGATCTCCGCGTCCAGCGTGGCCAGGGTGGCGGCGGCCGACTGGGCGAGCCGGCCGGCGTCGGCCAGCTGCGGCGCGAACCGGTCGACGGCCTCGGCCAGCGCCCGCAGCGCGGCGACCCGCGCGGTCGCGGCGGCCAGGGCGTCGTCGTCGACGTCCGCGAGGGCCGCGAGCTGCTCCTCGAGGACCTTGAGCCGGGCGTCGGCGGTGGCGCCCTCCGCGGCCGCGCGCTCCCGGATGCGGCCGTAGACGTCCAGGCCGAGCAGGTTGACCAGGATCTTCTGCCGCTCGGCCGGCTTGGCGTGCAGGAACGCCGCGAACTCGCCCTGCGGGAGCACCACGCACTTGGTGAACTGCTCGTACGGCAGCCCGATGACGGTCAGCACCGCCTCGTCGACCTCGCTCGGCGTGCCCGCCAGGACCTCCGCGACGTCGTCGGCCTCCAGCCCGAACTCCAGCTTGCCGAGGTCGAGCCCGGGGGCGAGCGCCTCCAGGCCGGCGTGCTTGGTGGTGACCGACCCCTTGGCGTCGCGCCGCACGACGCGGGTCAGCACGTAGCGGACCCCGGCCGATTCGAACACCAGCCGCACCCGTGCCTCGGCGGCCGACGGGGCGAGCGCGTTGGCGATGGCGCGGCGGTCGCCCCAGCGCGGCACCGTGCCGTACAACGCGAAACAGATGGCGTCGAGGACCGTGGACTTGCCGGAGCCGGTCGGCCCGACCAGCGCGAAGAAGTCCGTGTCGGTGAAGTCCACCGTGGTCGGCTCGCGGAACACCGTGAAGCCGTCCAGGTCCAGGCGGATGGGCCTCATGCGTGCGTCACCTCGTCGTGCAGCCGGTGGAACAGGGCCACGGTGGCCTCGTCGGCGTGCCCGCGCTGGCCGAGGTAGTCGGCGAAGAGCTCGCCGGCCGAGCGCCCGGCCCGCGCGTGCTCGGTCCGGCCGGCGCCCGGGCCGGGCATCAGCTTCGGGTCGATGCGCACCTCGAGGGCCTTCGGCAGCAGCGCCTGCACCTCCTCGCGCAGTCCGGCGCGGGGCGCCTCCTGGACGTACACCCGCAGCCACGCCTCGCCGGTGTCCAGCGTCGCCAGCTGCTCGAGGGTCCCCCGCACGGTGCGCAGGGGGGTGATCACCGGCAGCGGCAGCTCCCGCACCCGGGCCGCGGTCGCCGCGGTGACGTCGACGATCGCGGCGGAGGCGAAGTTCTCCTCCTCGCCGAAGTCGATGGGCAGCGGGCTGCCGCTGTAGCGGATCGGGCAGGGGCCGCTGACCGACTGGGCGCGGTGCAGGTGCCCAAGCGCCGCGTAGTGCACGGAGGAGGGGAAGACGGTGGCCGGCACGGCGTAGCCCATGATCGTGTGGGCCTCCCGCTCGCCGCCGCCCATCGTGGCGCCGATGACGGTGAGGTGCGCGGTCAGCAGGTTCACGGTGTCCGCGCCGAAACCCTGCGCGAGCCGGGCGATGAGGTCGCCGACGTAGCCGGCGTAGGACTGGGTGATCTCGGCCGCGGACAGGTCGAACATCTCGCTGGCCCGCACGGCGTAGCGCTGGGACAGGAACGGCAGCGCGACGAGGCGCCACTGCTCGCCGTCGCGGGTGGTGCCGGACAGCAGGTGCTCCTCGGGCTTGCCGATCGCGCCGCGGATGGTGATCCCGGCGGCGTCGGCCCACGGCCGCAGCGCGTCGAGGGCGCGGCCGTTGTCGTGGTTGCCGCCGATCACCACCACGTCGGCGCCGGTCTTGCGCAGCGCGGACAGGCCGCGGGTGACGATGAGCGTGGACTCCGCGTTGGGGGTCGCCGTGTCGTAGAGGTCCCCGGCCACGATCACCAGGTCGGGCCGCTCGGCCACCGCCACGTCGACGAGGGCCCGCAGCGCGGCGATGTGGTCGGCGGCCCGCGACTGTCCTTTGAGGACCTTGCCGACGTGCCAGTCCGAGGTGTGCAGAATCCGCAAAGCCAACTCCTAGAACGGGATGTCGTCGTCGGAGACGCCGCCGGCGCCGACTCGGGCCACCACCGCGAAGGGGTCGGTGGCGTGCTGGGCGATGGAGCGCAGCGTCGAGCTGGGTGGCGGGCCGGCCTCGGCGGGGCGGGTGGCCCAGGACGGGAACGGGAACTCGATGCACAGCGGCACGGGGATCTCCGGCTGCGACACGAACATGGTGCCGGGCTTGGCCAGCAGCGCGCGCTGGCGCTGGGCCGGGGGGAGGAAGCCGTACTCCGGGCGCGACGCCTCGGCCGGGTCGAGCCGCCCGACCACGCGGATCGCCGAGTTGGCCACGATGCGCCGCTCGACCTCGCTCGCGGTCTGCTGGGCCCCGATGAGCACCACGCCCAGGGAGCGGCCCCGCTCGGCGATGTCGAGCAGCACCTCCTTGATCGGGCTGGCCCCCTCGCGCGGCGCGTACTTGTTGAGCTCGTCGAGCACCACGAACAGCAGCGGCTTGGCGGTGCCGGCCTTCTCCTTGCGCTCGAACTCGGTGCGCAGCGTCACGCCGACCACGAAGCGCTGCGCCCGGTCCGGCAGGTTGTGCAGGTCGACGACGGTGACCTGGGCCGACTCGGCGGTGTTGATCTGGTGCGGCTTGCGGGTGGCCAGGTCGCCGCGGATGAGCCGGGAGAGGTCCTTCTTGCTGCCGATGAGCCGGCGGGCGAAGGCGTTGACGGTGCCGAGGCCGACCGCGCTGCCGGCCCACGCGCCGCGGGTGGCGTCGTCGTTGAGCTGCTCGACGAGGTGGTCGACCAGGTCGGCGTAGGAGTTGATGCGCACGCCGTCGATCGCCACCCCGCCCTCGGCCGGCTGGGCGATCCTCGCCAGGTGCGCGGTCACGGAGTGGACCACCATCGTGTACTGCTGCCGCTCGTCGTCGGCGTCGGCGAACACGTACGGCAGCAACCGGTCCCCGCAGAACTCCGCGAGGGTCCAGTAGAACGCGTCGACGCCGCTGAGCCGGCTGCTCACGTCCGGGGTGCCGGAGGAGTCGCCGGCCCGCGGCGGTGCGTAGACGCGCACGTCCGGGAAGGGCCCGGCGACCAGGCCCAGCCGCGCGTAGGCGTCCTCGGTGGCCCGGTCCAGGCGCGCGTTGGGGTGGTCGAGGAACAGCAGGTCCTCGCCCTTGACGTTGAAGATGAGCGCGCGGGTGTTGGCGGTCTCGCCGGCCCCGCCCAGCACGCCCGAGCGGAAGACGGAGTACAGCAGGAACGTGGCGAAGCTGGTCTTCGTGGCCACCCCGGAGATGCCGGAGATGGAGACGTGCGCGCCGCGGGAGCCGTCGAGGAAGTCGGCGTTGAGGAACATGGGGGCGCCGTCGCGGCCGAAGCCCATCGGCACGGTGCGCTCCATGCGGTCGAAGTACAGCGCGCCGGCCCGGGCGTCGCCTTGGGCGCGGTGCACCAGCGCGCCCGGGGTCGGCGGGACGTAGACCTCGGGGTCGACCCGGGTGGTGGTGATCTCCGCGGCCTCCTGGATGGTGGCCGGGAGCGTGCCGTCGGCGACGAGGAAGACGTCGGAGTCGAACGCCACCCCCTCGTGCCGGGCGCGGACCGCGGTCACCACGCCGGCGATGGTCACGGGGTCGTGCCCGGGGAGGTCACGCTCCGTGACGACGACGTCGTCGAGCTGGAGGTAGGCGCCTTCCTCCACGGCGACCCAGAAGGTCAGCGGCGTCGCGTCGGCGGTGCCGAGCACCCGCCCGACCACCGGCCCGGCCGAGGCGGCGGATTCTTCCTCCATGCTGTGGACCCCCAGTACACGTGTTCGCCTCTGCATCCTGCCCCAACGGCGGCCCGGGAGCGAAGGCACCACGCCACCGGTGGATAGATGAGTGCCCCATTCACGCCCACGAACCCGGACAAAACCGCCGTTGTCCACAGGCTGTGGGCGGGTTTTCCACAGGCCTGTGGACGGGTGTGTGGACTATCGCGAGTAGCGCAGGAAGAGCAACCCTTCGTCCAGCATGGCGTGACGCAGAGTTAGGCTCTGGGGTGCGTCAAGCGGCGCCCCGGTCGTGATCCGGTCGGCGCCCGGGCCGGCCAGCAGCGGCGACAGGGTGAGGCACAGCTCGTCGACGAGCCCCGCCGCGGTGAGCGACCCGAACAGGCGCGGCCCGCCCTCGCTGAGGATCTGGGCGAGCCCCCGCGCACGCAGCTGGGCGACGGCGGCGGGGAGATCCACCTCGGCGTCGCCGGCCGTGACGATGTCGGCCACCTCCGCGAGGGGGCCGGGCGAGGCGTGCGCGCGGGTGACGACGATCGGGCGGACGGGCGCCTCGGCGAACACCCGGTGGCGCGGGTCGAGGTCGCAGCGGGCCGAGACGATGACCAGGGTCGGGTACTCGCGCATCCCGCGCCGCACCCGCCAGGCCCGGCGCTGCTCGTCGAGCCGCAGCGCGTGGTAGTCCTCCTCGCGCACGGTGCCGGCGCCGACGAGCAGGGCGTCGCACAGCATCCGCAGCACGCCGAAGACCCGCTTGTCGGCCGGCCCCGACAGCGGCTCGCTCTTGCCGTCCACGTGCCCGGCCCCGTCGAGGCTGGACACGAAGTTCAGCCGCAGCCAGGGTTGGTCTGGCGTGCGGTACAGGTCGGCGAGGTCGACGTCTTCGGCACCGGGTCGCAGCAGCTGCACCCGACGACCCTACTCGCCGGGTGGCCCCGTCACCGGCGGCGTAGGCTCGGGCTCGCGGTGCTGGCAGTCACACCAGTTGCCGCCGCGGCACTCGGCATGCCGTTTGTCCCGGCACGCTTGACAGATCACCGTTTCAGGCTGCGCCAACCGGCCCCGCCGGTCAACAATGTCACCACCATGGCTCGCATGATCTACCAGCTGAGGATCGCGCTGGACGGCGTCGACCCGCCCGTCTGGCGGCGGGTCCTCGTGCCCGGCGCGTTCACCCTGGACCGCCTGCACCGGGTGATCCAGCTGGCCATGGGCTGGGGTGACCGGCACCTGCACGTGTTCGAGGCCGACGGGGTGCAGTACGGCGTGCCGGACCCCGACGGCCTGCTGGAGGTCCGCGACGAGCTCGACGCGCGGCTGGACTCCGTCGCCGTCAAGGGATCCCGCCTTCGGTACACCTACGACTTCGGCGACTGGTGGGAGCACGACGTCGCCGTGGAGGACGTCGCGCCGGCCGATCCCGGGATGCGCTACCCCGCCTGCGCCGGCGGCGAGCGCGCCTGCCCGCCCGACGACGTGGGCGGCCCCGGCGGCTACCGCGCGTTCCTCGCCGCCTACGCCGACCCGTACCACCCCGAGCACGCCGCGATGCACGCGTGGCTCGGCCGCGCCTTCGACCCGGCAGCCTTCGACCCGGGCCCGCGCACCACGCTGCTGCGCCGGATGACCTGAGGCGGTCTGTAGGCCTGCGAAAACCGCCCGAGCAACCGTGCGGTAACGAAATGGGAACGCTCCCATAGTCGCATTGACACATCGCTCATGGCGAGCCAGTCTCATGGGAGCGCTCCCGCAGTCGACTGGGGCATCGATCCGCGTGACCGCCAGACCCCCGGCGGCGCTGCACCCTGCCCACACCCACCACACCATCACGACCTTGAGAGAGGGGTCAGGATGAGCTTTACCTCGCGCCGCACGCGATCCGTCGCCGTGGCCGCGCTGACCGTCGGGCTCGCGCTCGGCATCGGCGCCTGCAGTGCCAAGAAGGACAGCGCCGGCTCCGACGGCAGCACCGGCGGGCCGGTCACCGTCTCGCTGTCCTATTTCGGTACGCCCGGCTTCACCCAGGCGGTCAAGGACTTCGAGGCGGCGAACCCGAACATCAAGGTCGACGTCAAGAACGAGGGCCAGACCAAGGACTTCGTGCCGAAGCTCGCCCAGCAGATCTCGGCCGGCAGCGGCGCGAGCGACGTGGTCATGCTCGAAGAGGGCATGCTGCTGCAGTACCTGAAGGACCACAAGGGCTTCGCCAACCTGCTCGACCTCGGCGCCTCGTCGCTGGAGCGCGAGTACCTGTCCTTCAAGTGGAAGAACGCCTTCACCGCGGACGGCAAGAAGCTCGTCGGCCTCGGCACCGACGTCGGCCCCCTCGCGATGTGCTACCGCACCGATCTGTTCGCCAAGGCCGGCCTGCCGACGGCCCGCGACGAGGTCGGCAAGCTGTGGCCGACGTGGGAGGAGTACGTCAGGCAGGGCGAGACCTTCAAGGCGAAGAACACCGGCGCGGCCTGGATCGACTCGGCGACGTCGATCATGCAGCCGTACATCATGCAGAACGGCGACACCTGGTTCTACGACACGAGCGACAAGTACATCGGCGACACCAACCCGGCCGTGCGGAAGGCCTACGACCTGGGCATGGACCTGGCCGGCAAGGGCCTGACCGCGAAGCTGGCCCGCTGGCAGGCGGACTGGGACGCCGCGTTCAAGAACGCCGCGTTCGCGACCGTGCCGTGCCCGCCGTGGTACACCGGTGTGATCAAGGAGCGCGCCGGCGACGCCGGCAAGAACATGTGGGACATCGCCACCATCCCCGGCAAGGGCGGCAACTGGGGCGGGTCCTACCTCGCGATCCCGGAGCAGAGCAGGCACAAGCAGGCCGCGTTCGAGCTCATCACGTTCCTGACCGGCAAGCAGGGTGGCATCGACGCCTTCAAGGAGGCAGGCCCGCTGCCGTCGTCGGTCTCGGCCCTGGCCGACCCGGCCGTCGCCGACGCGACGAACGAGTACTTCAACAACGCCCCCGTCGGCAAGATCTACGCCGGCGCCGCGAAGGACCTGAAGCCGATCTACCTCGGCCCGAAGCACCAGGCCCTGTGGGAGAACGCGTTCGAGCCGGCCATGCAGGCCGCCGAGCAGGGCAAGCTGAGCGCCCAGGCGGGCTGGGACAAGGCCGTCAAGGACAGCAAGGCGCTGGCCGAGGGCTGATCGGTAACCGGGCGGGAGCGGCGTCCATCGCCGCTCCCGCCTGCCGGCTTCGGAAGAAGGACCACCACCCATGACCACCAACGTCGAGGCCGGCCGGCCTCGTCACGGGCGACGGGACCCCGTGACGCCGCCGCGGCGGAGCCCAATCACGCCCTACCTGTTCGTCGCCCCCTTCTTCCTGCTGTTCGCGGTGTTCGGGGCGTACCCGCTCGTGTACACGGCGGTGCTGTCGCTGCGCAAGAACACCCTGACGGGTGGCGACGCGGGCTTCGCCGGCCTCGAGAATTACTCGAAGGTGCTGCAGGACGAGCACTTCTGGAAGGTCATCGGCAACACGTTCGGCCTGTTCATCGTCTCCACGGTGCCGCAGCTGATCCTGGCCCTGATGATCGCCAGCTGGCTGAACAAGAAGATGCCCGCCCGCACGCTCATCCGCATGGGCGTGCTGATCCCCAACATCACGTCGGTCGCCGCCGTCGGCATCGTCTTCGGGCTCATCTTCGCCGACCGCTACGGCCTCGCGAACTGGCTCATCCACAGCATCGGCTTCGACCCGGTCGAGTGGCGCAACCACCGCTGGTCGTCCTGGACGGCCATCGCGTTCATGGTCGACTGGCGCTGGACCGGCTACAACGCGCTGATCTACCTGGCCGCGATGCAGGCGATCCCGAAGGAGCTCTATGAGTCGGCCGCCCTCGACGGGGCCTCGGCGTTGCGCCGCTTCTGGCGGATCACGGTGCCGCTCATCCAGCCCACGATCCTGTTCACGGTGATCATCTCCACCATCGGCGGCATGCAGCTGTTCACCGAGCCGCTGCTGTTCAACTACGGCCGGATCCAGGGCGGCTCGCTCAACGAGTTCCAGACCGTGGCGATGTACATCTACGAGACCACGTTCATGAACAACTTCAACGTCGGCAAGGGCGCCGCGATCTCGTGGCTGCTGTTCCTCATCATCCTGATCTTCGCGCTGGTGAACTTCCTGCTGGTGCGCCGCTCGGTTCGGGGGACCACCTCATGAGCACGATGACCCGGACCGCCCCGCCGCGCGCCGCGCAGGGGCCGGCGAAGAAGCCGCGCCGGGCCCGCAGCGCCTCGGCGGCGCTGTGGGAGGCCAGCCCGCTGACGTACCTCGGCCTGATCATCGCGATCGTGCTGTCGATCTTCCCGATCGTGTGGTCGTTCATCGTCGCCTCGCGCGACAACTCCGCGGTGACGGCGATCCCGCCGCCGCTGACCCCCGGCCCGAACTTCTTCGCCAACGCCCGGCGGGTGCTGGAGAACACCGACGCCAACTTCGTCTACGGCCTGGTCAACTCGGCCATCGTCGCGGGCTGCGTGACGCTGTCGGTGGTGTTCTTCTCCACTCTGGCCGGCTTCGCGTTCGCCAAGCTCAAGTTCCGCGGCAGGCACGCGCTGCTGCTCGTCATCATCCTGACGATGATGATCCCGACGCAGGTCAACATCATCCCGCTGTACCTGCTCATGGTGAAGCTCGGCTGGACCAACACGCTGCCGGCGGTCATCGTGCCCTTCCTGGTCAAGGGCTTCGGCGTGTTCATGATCCGGCAGTACGCCGAGTCGGCGGTCAGCGACGAGCTGATCGAGGCGGCCCGGATGGACGGCGCCTCCACCTGGCGGACGTACTGGAGCATCGTGCTCCCGGCGCTTCGCCCGGCGGCGGCCGTGCTCGGCCTGCTGACGTTCATGGAGACCTGGAACGACTTCCTGTGGCCCTACGTGGTGCTCAACGGTGACACGCCGACCGTGCAGGTCTCGCTGAACATTCTGGCGACCGGCTACTACAAGACCGACTACGTGCAAGTGTTTACCGGGACAGCCCTGGCGATCGTGCCGCTGCTCATCGTGTTCATCGCATTCGGCCGCCAGATCATCGGCGGCATCATGGAAGGTTCGGTCAAGGCGTGAGCATCATCGACCCGCTGACGTTCCCACCCGGCTTCACCTGGGGGGCGGCGACCGCGTCGTACCAGATCGAGGGGGCGGTCGCCGAGGACGGCCGCACACCGTCCATCTGGGACACGTTCAGCCACACCCCCGGGCGGACCCACAACGGCGACACCGGCGACGAGGCGTGCGACCACTACCACCGCTACCGCGAGGACGTCGCGCTCATGGCGGACCTGGGCCTCGGGGCCTACCGGTTCTCCATCGCGTGGCCCCGCGTGCAGCCGGGCGGCAGCGGGCCGATGCACCAGCGGGGACTCGACTTCTACCGGCGGCTCGTGGACGAACTGCTGGAGCGCGGCATCACCCCGTGGGTCACGCTCTACCACTGGGACCTGCCGCAGGAGCTCGAGGACGTCGGCGGCTGGCCGGCGCGCGACACCGCCGCCCGGTTCGCCGAGTACGCCGCGCTGGTGCACGGCGCGCTCGGCGACCGGGTCCGGCACTGGACCACCTTCAACGAGCCGTGGTGCTCGGCGTTCCTGGGCTACGCCTCCGGCGTGCACGCCCCCGGCCGCCAGCACGCCCCCGACGCGCTCGCCGCGATGCACCACCTGCTGCTCGGCCACGGCGAGGCGACCCGCGCCATCCGCGCGGCGGGTAGCGCAGAGCTACAGCTCGGCATCACGCTGAACCTCTACGCGATCTCCCCGGCCGACCCCGCCAACCCGGGCGACATCGAGGCCGCACGGCGCATCGACGGCCTGGCCAACCGCATTTTCCTGGATCCGGTACTGCGCGGTGCCTACCCCGACGACGTGCGGCGCGACCTGGCCGGCATCAGCGACTTCGGCTTCGTCCGCGACGGCGACCTGCGGACCATCTCCACCCCGCTGGACCTGCTCGGCATCAACTACTACAGCCGGCACGTGGTCGCCGCGCCCGACCCGGACGTGCCCGCCGAGCCCTACTGGCGGGCCCCCACGTCCTGGCCCGGCAGCGAGGGCGTGCGCTTCGTCAAGCGGCCCGGCGTGCCGGTCACCGACATGGACTGGGAGGTCGACGCGCCCGGGCTCACCGAGACCCTCGTGCGGGTGGCGACCGACTACCCGCGCGTCCCGCTCTACGTCACCGAGAACGGGGCGGCGTACGCCGACTCCCGCGGTACCGATGGCGCCATCGACGATGCCGACCGGGTCGCCTACTTCGACGCCCACTTCCGGGCGGCCCGGGCCGCGATCGCCCAGGGCGCGCCGCTCGAGGGCTACTTCGCCTGGTCGCTGCTGGACAACTTCGAATGGGCGTGGGGTTACTCGAAGCGCTTCGGCATTATCGCGGTGGACTACGCCACCCAGGAGCGCACCATCAAGGCCAGCGGGCACCGGTACCGCCAGGTCATCGAGCGCAACGGCCTGGCCGGGTAGCGTGCGCCGCCCGACCCTGCTTCACGGTGGTCCGCCGCTTCCGCGGGGCCACCCACCGGATCACGGCGCGGCGCGGGGCCGGGTCACTGACCGTCGATGGTGCGGTTGCAGATTCGGATGACATCCTGCCGCTCGCGCCCGCCGGCGCCACCGTTGAGGTGATAATGACGATTCCTTGGCAAAGATCGTACGGCCGACGGGTGGCTTGCTGACGGGATGTGCGCACAATGAGGCGTGAACATCCCGTCCCCGGGCCGCCCGCGCTCCGCCGGCCGGCCCACGCTCGACGAGGTCGCCCTCCGCGCCGGCGTCGGCCGCGGCACCGTCTCACGCGTCGTCAACGGCTCCCCCCAGGTGAGCCCGGGGGCCCGCGCCGCGGTCCAGAAGGCGATCGACGAGCTGGGGTACGTGCCCAACCGCGCTGCCCGCGCCCTCGTCACTCAGCGCACCGACTCCGTCGCGCTCGTCGTGTCGGAGTCCGAGGAGCGGGTCTTCGGCGAGCCGTTCTTCGCCGGCATCGTGCGCGGCATCAGCTCCGCCCTGGCCGACACCCAGCTACAGCTGTGGCTGGCCATGGCCCAGTCCCCGGCCGAGCGCCAGCGGGTCGAGCACCACCTGACCAGCCAGCACGTCGACGGCGTCATGCTGCTCTCCCTGCACGACGCCGACCCCCTGCCGCTGCTGCTGGAGCGCCGCGGCCTCCCGGTCGTGCTCGGCGGCCGCCCGGCCCAGATGCTGGCCGACGACGAGCAGCTGAACTTCACGGCGCAGCTGTCGCAGTTGTCGTACGTCGACGCCGACAACGAGGGCGGCGCCCGCCTCGCCGTCGGGCACCTGCTCGATCGCCAGCGCCGCCGCATCGCCACCGTCGCCGGCCCCCAGGACATGGCCGCTGGCGTCTCCCGCCTCACGGGTTACCGGGAGGCGCTGGAGCGCGCCGGCCTGGGCGTCGACGAGCGCCTGATCGCGTACGGCGACTTCTCCGAGGCCAGCGGCGAGCGCGCGATCCACGAGCTGCTGGCCGCCGACCCCTCGATCGACGCGGTCTTCGCCGCCTCCGACCTGATGGCCGTCGGCGCCCTGCGCGCCCTGCGCTCCCTCGGCAAGCGCGTCCCGCACGACGTGGCCCTCGTCGGCTTCGACGACATCGCCATCGCCCGCCAGACCGACCCGCCGCTGACCACCGTCCACCAGCCCGTCGAGGCCATGGGCCGCGAGATGGCCCGCCTGCTGATCGCCCGCATCGCCGGCGCCGCTTCCTCCTCGGTGATGGTGGAGACCCACCTGGTCCGCCGCGAGTCCGCGTAGTTTGCGTTTTCACCGTGCAGGGCACCGCAACAACGGAGGAGGTGGCTCATTCGATGAGTGCACAGTGGAAGCGACGCAAGCACCGCGCCGAGCGCGTGGCCGAGGAGGCCTGGGACCACCTGGTCTCGGCTCTGGACAGCGCCAGGGCCTTCGGCGGCACGGTCCGCGACCGCGCGTCCGGCTTCGCGGCCTCGGACCGCTACGACGCCGCATCGCACCGCTTCGGCTCGGCCTACAACACGGCCTCGGACCGGGTGCACACGGCGTCGGACCGGGTCGGCGCGGCGGGCACCGAGGCCTGGAAGCGAGCCAACCGGGCCCTGGACGCCCTGTCCGGCCGCCGCCGGCGCGCGCCGTGGGGCTGGATCGCGGTGGCCGCGCTGGGCGGGGTGGCGGTGGGCTGGGCGATCGCCGCCGCGGCCCCGAAGGCCATCCAGGCGGCCCAAGACCGCTTCACCGAGGAACCGGACGAACTGCCCCCGCCGGCCGCCTACGACCCGGACTACCCCCCAACCCCCTGACCGTCGTCGTTGTCGCGGGCCGGCACTGTTCTCCACGGCCGGCCCGCTGCCTCACATACGGGGTTCGTGCTCACGAGTGCAGCCCCGCCGCCGGCCTGTTCCCCGGAAGGTCGACGACGGGTATGCGGAGGCGGCCTGAAGCGAGGTGGAGTGCTACTCGTAGTGGTAGCGGCACTGCACGATCTGGATGGTGTTGTCGACGATCCGGTACACCAGGCGGTGTTCCTGGTCGATGCGGCGCGACCAGAAGCCGGCCCAGTTGCCGCGGAGCTGCTCCGGCTTGCCGATGCCCTGGTGGCCGTTGCGGCGGATGTCCTCTATCAGCGTGTTGACCCGCCGGAGCATCTGGCGGTCTTGCTGCCAGCTCGGGTAGTCCTCCCACCCGCGAGAGGCGAACTGGACCTTCACGCGGCGTCCGCGTTGCCGTCCGGGTCGATCAGGTCGTGTACCTCGCCGCCGCCGGCGCGCAGTTCTTCGATGGCCTCGTGCAACCGGCGCGCGTTGGCGGGGCTGGCCATCAGGTAGGCCGTCTCCTTCAAGGACTCGTACTCGCGCAACGAGATGATGACCGCGGCCTCATGGCCGGACCGCGTAACCACCACCTCTTCGGCGTCGTCCACGACCTGGTCGAGGACCTTGGCAAGGTTCTGCCGGAGCTCTGAGTAACTGACGGTGCGCACCGGACCCCCAAAGACTGACGTACAACAAATTGTACGCCGCTTCGACCCGTGTGTCAGGGGGCAGGCTCTGGTGGCCGGAGGAGTGCAGCGGCAAAGCTCGTTAGGCACATGGAAGCGCGTGACTGGTTACGCTTCAAACGCACTGTCTGGCGCCCCAGCTCAACTGCCAACTACTGCCAGACTGGCAGTTCGGCATACCAATGCGAGCTGATGACCAGGCCCGAGAGCCGTCCCGACCTTGTTCGCATCAAGGGTTCGCGTCCAACGCCGCGACGCGAACCGCCGTGCTGCGCTTCGTCTCACTGGCACCGGGGCGGCGAAGCGGCCACTGGCCGCGCTGCGCTACCTGGTGGTTGACAGAATTGTCGTATCTGACGCTTCACGGTTGGCCTAGAGTCGCCACCCGTGACTTCGCAGCTCCTTCGCCTCGCGGCCTATGCGGTGTGCGTCAACGACGACCGGATACTGCTGGCCCGGTACGTGTCACCAGACCAGGCACAACGGCACTGGACCTTGCCGGGTGGCAAGGTTGAGCACGCCGAGGACCCCTACGACGCGGTTGTCCGAGAGGTCGCCGAAGAGACCGGCTACATCGTCAAGGTCACGAACCTTCTCGGTGTCGACTCCCGAAGCCGGCACGTGGACTGGGCAGGCCCGACCGGAGGCGAGCTGCACAGCGTGGGCGTCTTCTACAGCGTTGCCATTGCGGGAGGCGAACTTCGCCACGAGACCGGCGGCTCCACGGACCTCGCCGCCTGGGTCCAGATCTCCGACGTCCCACAACTCGAACGAGCCGTCATCATCGACATCGCGTTGAACATGTACCGCAGCAAGCCGGCGAGCGGCCACGTTGATCCAGTCCCGATCGGTGGCCTGTTGCGCCACTAGTCTCCGGTCCGTCGGGCTCCGGACCGCTGCTCCCGCAGGCACTGGTTGTTTCGCTCTCCGCCGACTCCGTGTGGAGTCACCCAAACCCGGTCGCAGCCACAATCTGGTTCAGAGCGGCCGATGGCACCGTCGCCTCTGGGCGGTACACCGCTCTGCTCGTCGGCACGGCCAAGCGCTTCCTCGGCGTCGGTCAGGGCTCGGTCCACTCACCGTGCGTGAGGAAGCGATCGATCACCTCGGTGTACGGCTTCGGGTCGAGCTTCTTCCCCTCGGTCCAGGCGTCGTCGTAGTAGGTGCTGCGGTAGGCCGCAGCGCCGTCGCAGATCAGGGTGGCGATGCTGCCCGTTTCACCGCGCTGGCGCATGCCGTGGGCGATGCGCAGGGCACCCCAGAGATTGGTGCCGGTCGACGGGCCGGCTGACCAGCCGGTGGTGGCCGCGAGATGGCGCATGGCGGCGAGGCTCGCCGCGTCGGGTACGGGGATCATGAGGTCGACGACCGCGGGCAGGAATGCCGGTTCGACGCGGGGCCGGCCGATGCCTTCGATTCGTGACGGCATCCCGGTGCCGTATCCCGGATAGCCGGTGACCCAACTGGGCCAGTAGGCAGAGTTCTCCGGGTCCACCACCGCAAGTTGCGTGGGATACCCGTGATAGCGCAGGTGCCGGCCCAGGGTCGCGCTGGTCGTCCCGGTGCCGGCACCCACCACGGCCCACACGGGCGGCCCGCCCTCGTGCGTGATCACCTGGGCGGTCAGGGCGGCACCGACACTTTCGAAGCTGCGCCAGTCCTCGACATGCGCCGCCGAAGTCAGGTGGTCGAGGTAGTGGCC
Source organism: Dactylosporangium sp. NPDC051485 (assembly GCF_040682015.1). NCBI lineage: Bacteria > Bacillati > Actinomycetota > Actinomycetes > Micromonosporales > Micromonosporaceae > Dactylosporangium > Dactylosporangium sp. NPDC051485. Next base: position 7,709 of record NZ_JBFAZW010000140.1, on the reverse strand, counting down.
GCCGAGTTCCGCCGCGAGCCTGGCGGCCTCGTCATAGATGGCGACGGGTGGGTCGAACAGGTGGCAGCGGCCACCGTACCGCTCGATTCGCTCCCGTTTCGCCGGTGGCGTCTTGCCCGGCACGACGGCAACGAAGGGCAGCCCCAGCACGGCCGCGAAGTAGGCGGTGGCAACCGCCGTGTTGCCCGCCGTCGCCTCGACCACGGTCGTTCCTTCGCCGATGTCGCCGCGGGCGACCGCGTCTTCTATCAGCCGACGGACCAAGCGGTGCTTGAGGCTTCCGGTGGGACGCTGTGACTCGTCCTGGAAGTACAGCGAGATACCCCACGACGCCGGGAGCGGGTAACGGCGTAGTGGTACCGGTGTCTCCGCGGCCGCCTCGGCACGCAACCGCGCCAGCGCCTGCTGCGCCCACAGCCGTGCGCCGGCGTGGGTCGGACCGTCGGGATCGTTCATTGTGCCCCCCGTCATGACAGGCCAAGGTACCGTCCACGCACGCATCTATCGAGCCCGAGCCGACACCCAGCCCGAGACCCACGCTCCGGGGCCGCGAGAAGGCCCCGGACAACGCCGATCAGTCCGGGTACAAAGCGGTGCCGAGCGCGCGGCTACGAGTTCGGTGGCTGAGAGCGTCGGTGCTGTCGACGAACTGGTCGATGGCGCCGGTCACCGGCAGCGCCCGCAGGACAGGATCGTCGATGCCGGCGAGCAGGGCCTGGGCGAAGCGCTCCGCGTGCAGCACGCGGAAGGGCCGGTTGTGGTAGGACCGGACCCGCGGATCGACCGGCGCCGTCAACCCCAGGTTGTTGTGCAGGGCGGCGACCGCTTCATAAGCGATCACGAGCGCCGCCTCGCGGTCGTGCCAGTTGTCCGCGGTGAGGGCGGCGGTCAGCGCTGGGGTGAGCTGAGCGGCCACCGGCAGGCGGGCGAAGGCGGTGCCGAGCCACTTGCTGTACGGCGGGTACGTCCGATGCAGCAGCAGACAAAGACGCATGAGGTCGCGAACCAGCCGGGCGGCCACGACGGCCGAGCCGAGTTCGTCTCCCACCTCCCCGCAACGCCCGACGAAGGCCTCCTCCTGGCTGATGCGCTGCCACTGGCAGGCCAGCACGTAGCGCCACACGTCGTCGGGGTACCAGGCCAGCGCCTGGCGGGCGGGGTGCAGCAGTCCCAGGCCGTCGTGATGTACGGCCCCGGCGGTGACCTCGGCCAAGGTCTGCGTCGGGGTGGCCAGCCAGTCCCGCGCGGTGATCGTGGTCAGGGGGTCGAAGCCCAGGTGGCCGCTCAACCAGCTGGAGAGCGAGGCGATCACCACGCCGTGCTGGACGCGTCCGGTGGTGTGCCGCAGGTGGCGGGTGCCGTGCTCGGTCGCGACCAGGCTGGTCGGGTAGCCGGCGATCGTGGGAGGCAGCCGCGAGCTCAGCAACTCGTCGAGTTTGCCGAAGAGGTCCTCATCGGAAGTCGCGAGGAACAGCTGCAGGCGCGGGCCCCAGTCGTGGTCGGTCGAGCGCTCCGTGTCGAAGCCGAGCACCTCGGAGCCGGGGCCGATCAGCGCCGCCGTGTGGGGCAGGCCGGGGAAGTGGCGGGCGAGCAGCGGCTCTACCGCGTCGCGATAGAGCCGGCGGGACAGTTCCACGCCGGAGATGAAGTCCGCAGGCACGTCCGGCATCGTCGCAGCACGGTCCGGCCCGCGTCGACGGAATTTGGGAGGATGGAGCCATGACTGGAACCGTGAACTGGCGGGACGTCAAGGCCAAGGCCCGCGCCGCCGATCCGACCTGGGACAGCGCCGAGCGAGTCGCTCGGCGCAGGCAGCTGCGTGAGCAGATGCTCGAAGTGGCGCCTGCCGCAAGGTAGGAGCAAGGCAAGAGGAGGCGCCACCTCGACGAAGACAAGGTCAGCTGTACTTGCGCAGCTCCCGCCGGGCCAATGAGGCGCGGTGGACCTCGTCCGGGCCGTCGGCCAGGCGGAGGGTGCGGGCGCTCGCCCACAGGTGGGCCAGGGGAGTGTCCTGGCTGACGCCCGCGGCGCCGTGGGCCTGGATGGCCTTGTCGATGACCCACTCGGCGGTGGAGGGGACGGCGATCTTGATGGCCTGGATCTCGGTGTGGGCGCCCCTGTTGCCCACGGTGTCCATCAGCCAGGCGGTCTTCAGCACGAGCAGGCGGGCCTGTTCGATGCGGACCCGGGACTCGGCGATCCACTCCTGGATGACGCCCTGCTCGGCCAGCGGGCGGCCGAAGGCGACGCGCTGGCTCACGCGGCCGCAGAGGAGCTCCAGGGCGCGTTCGGCCATGCCGATGAGGCGCATGCAGTGGTGGATCCGGCCGGGGCCGAGGCGGGCCTGGGCGATGGCGAAGCCCTGGCCCTCGCCGGCGATGAGGGCGTCGGCGGGGACGCGGACGTTGTCGAACAGCACTTCGGCGTGGCCGCCGTGCAGGGCGTCGGGGTAGCCGAAGACGTGCATGCCGCGCCTGACCGTGATGCCGGGGGTGTCCCGCGGTACGCAGACCATGGTCTGTTGCTTGTGGCGCTCGGCCGTCGGGTCGGTCTTGCCCATCACGATGAAGAGGGCGCAGTTGGGGTTCATGGCGCCCGAGGACCACCACTTGCGGCCGTTGATGACGTAGTCGTCGCCGTCGCGCTCGATGCTCGTGGCGATGTTCGTCGCGTCGGAGGAGGCCACGTCGGGCTCGGTCATGCAGAAGGCCGAGCGGATCTGGCCCTCCAGGAGGGGCTTCAGCCAGCGGTCCTGCTGCTCCGGGGAGCCGAACTGGGCCAGCACCTCCATGTTGCCGGTGTCGGGGGCGGCGCAGTTGAGGGCCTCCGGGGCCAGGTGGGGGCTCCGGCCGGTGATCTCGGCCAGGGGGGCGTACTGCAGGTTGGTCAGGCCGGCCCCGTGCACCGGGTCGGGGAGGAAGAGGTTCCACAGGCCCCGCTCGCGGGCGGCGCGCTTGAGGTCCTCGATGACCGGGGGGCGGGCCCAGGGGTCCTCCAGCAGCGGAACCTGCCGCTCCAGGGTGTGCTCGGCGGGGTACACCTCCTCGTCCATGAAGTCGGTCAGCTTCTCGTGCAGCTCGGTGGTGCGCTCGTCGAAACCGAAGTCCATCAGCTCTCTCCGTTGAGTTCGGCAGTGCCACGTTCACGACGGTCGCGTCGCTGCGATGCCCTCTTCGAGCAGGGGCGGGACGAGCTTCCCGATCTCGTCGAAGCCCGCGCCCACGGTCTGGCCCTGGGTGTAGCGGTAGTGGATGCCTTCGAGCACGACGGCCAGCTTGTAGCAGGCCAGGCCGACGTACCAGTGCAGGTCGTCGCCGATCGGGGCCGAGCGGGCGTAGCGGGCCAGCAGCTCGTCGCCGCCGGGGAAGCCCGCCGCGGCGCCCAGGCCGTCGGCGATCGGGTTGCCGCCGGTCCTGATGCGGTCCAGCACGTTCCAGTACGCCAGCAGCAGCCCCAGATCGGTGAGCGGGTCGCCGATCGTGGCCATCTCCCAGTCCAGGACGGCGGAGACGCGCAGCGTGTCCGGGTCGATGAGGAGGTTGTCGAGCCGGTAGTCGCCGTGCACGATGCCGGTTCGCGGGCTGGCCGGGATGTTGGCGGCGAGCCGGTCGCGCAGGGCGCCGGCGGCCGGCAGGTCGCGGCTGTGCGAGTGCTCCAGCTGCTTGCTCCAGCGGCGGACCTGCCGTTCGAGGAAGCCGTCGGGCCGGCCGAACTCGTCGAGGCCGACCGCTGAGTACGAGACGGTGTGCAGCTCGGCCAGGGTGTCCATCATCGCGAAGGCGATCTTGCGGCGGTTGTCCGGGCCGAGCGGGTCGGTCTGGTCGCGGTGGCGCAGCACGGTGCCGGGGACGCGGGACATGAGGTAGAACGGGGCGCCGATCACCGTGTCGTCCTCGCACAGCAGCAGTGCCTCGGGCACGGGCACCGCGGTGGGGCCCAGCGCCGAGATCACCCGGAACTCGCGGGTCATGTCGTGCGCGGTGGCCAGCACGTGCCCGAGCGGGGGCCGGCGAAGGACGAAGACCTCATTGAGGATGTACGTCAGGTTGGACCGCCCGCCGGCCACCAGCCCGGCCGTCAGCGGCGCGCCGACCAGGCCGGGCGCCTTGGCGTCGAGGTAGCGCTGCAGGCGGACGAGATCGAGACCGGGCGGGGTGGTCATGCGGCCAGTCCAGGCGTGAGACACATTCTCTGTCAAGCGTTGCGACGAAGTTTACCCGTAAATGTCCGATTCGGGGTGACGGTAAACGTTCCGGCATCGACACTGCTGCGAAACGGCGCGGAAACGGACGGTAGGCAACCTGGTCATCAGTACCGGAGAGCAAGGCGTACACCAACGGCGGCGTACATCTGGCCAAGGACGAACGGGAGGTCGACTCACATGCTACTCAGGCTGAGGGTTGCGCTGCCCGACCGTCCCGGCTCACTCGGGCAGGTTGCCCGGACGCTGGGTGTGGTCGGCGCCGACATTGTTTCGGTGGTGGTACTGGAACGAGTCGGTGGTCGTGCGGTGGACGACTTCACCGTGGTCTGGCCGGCCTCGGGCTCGGTCGACCGCGTGCTCACCGGCCTCGCGGCGATCCCAGGCGTTCGCGTGGACGGTGTGTGGCGCGGCACCGAGCTCTCGGAGCCGAGCAGTGGCCGCGAGGTCGCGCTCATCGGACAGGTGGCGGCGAACCCCGAACACGGCCTGGCGACGGTCGTGGACGCGGCGCCCGCACTGTTCGGCGCGGACTGGGCGGTGGCGATCCAGGTCGGATCGGACTGGGCGGGCGGCGGCGCGCGCGCCCAGGCCTGGTCCGGCCACGCGGTGATCTGCGCCAGTTGGCGCGCTCCGGATGTCCCCCCACAGGTGGACATCGCACCACTCCGGCCCCGCGCTCTGAGCGCTGCTGACGGCGTACATCTCGCTGTCGCGCCTTTCCAGCGTGGGGGTCTGGTCCTTGTTGTCGGACGCGGCGGGGCGGACGGCGACGCGGGAGCACCACCGTTTCACGGATCCGAGGTGGAACGGCTGGCGCAGCTGGTCGGTGCAACAGCATCTGTGCTCGGGGACCGGCTGGCGGGGCCCGGTTTGGCGGAATCGGGTGAGGCGGGGTGTTCCGTTGCCGGGCTCCCCGCTCCCGCCGGCACAACCGCATGGGGGGCGTAGTCCCCCACCCGCAGGAGGTCCCGGGGATGACACTCTGGCGCATCCGGGCCACGGTCGACGACCGCCCGGGCTTCCTGTCGGTGCTCACCGCGAGCCTGGCCCTGCGGAAGGTCAACATCCTCTCCGTCCAGGTGCACACCACCGAGACCGGCGCGGTCGACGACTTCCTCGTCGAGGCGCCCGAGGCACTCACCCACGCGGACCTGGTCGACGCCGTGCAGCGCGGCCGCGGCCGGGACCCGTGGATCGCCCCGGCCGACGTGCGCGGGCTGATCGACGAGCCGACCCGGGTGCTGGCCCTGGCCGCCAAGGTCCTCGACGGCTCGGCCACCCTCGAGGAGGCGATCGCGTCGATGCTCGGCGACTGCGACATCTCCTGGCGGGCCGGCAGCTCGACCGGCGCCGGCGGGTACACCGCGACCGGCATGCAGCTGCAGGACCCGGCCGGCGGCACCCTCTATGTCCGGCGGCCGGCGCCGGCGTTCACCCCCGCGGAGTACGCCCGGGCCCAGGCCCTGGTCGAGCTCGCAAGGGTGGCCACGAAGCACACCGCGGCCTGACCGCCCGGTCGCAGCGCCCCCTCGTCCATCGAGGGGGCGCTTCTTGTCGTACCCGTCTACGTGTAGGGTGACGACATGTTGGTTGGGTACATGTCGTGGTGTGATGCATGACCGCCCTTGAGTACGCCCGGCTGCAGTTCGGGCTCACCGCGTCCCTGCACTTCCTCTTCGTCATGGTCACGACCGGGCTGGTCGTGCTGGTCGCGGTCATGCAGACGCGATTCGTCGTGACGGGCAACGAGGTGTACGGCAGGATGGCCCGCTTCTGGGGCCTGCTGTACGCGATCAACTATGCCGTCGGCATCGCCTCCGGGCTGGTCATGGAGTTCGAGATCGGGCTCAACTGGGCCGGCCTGTCGAGGCTCACCGGCGACGTGTTCGGCGCGCCGCTGGCGCTGGAGACCCTGATCGCGTTCGTCCTCGAGTCGACCCTCCTGGGCATGTGGATCTTCGGCTGGGGCCGGCTGGGCCGGTGGCTGCACCTCGCGCTGATCTGGGGCGTCGCCGCGACCGCGCTGCTGTCCGCGTTCTGGGTCATGGTGAGCAACGCCTTCCTGCAGCACCCGGTCGGGTACGCCCGCGACGCGGACGGCATCGCCCGGCTCACCGACTTCGGCGCCCTGCTGAGCAACAGCGCGCTGTGGTTCGCGCTGGTGCACGCCGTCGCGGCGGCCCTGACCGCGGTCGGCATCCTGCTCGCCGGCATCAGCGCGTGGCGCCTGCGCGGCGAGCTGCGCGACGACGCCCACGAGCTGTTCCGCCGCTCGCTGCGCCTCGGCATCCGGGTCGGGCTCATCGGCTGCTTCTTCACCATCGGCATCGGCTACGCGCAGTTCGGCTCGATCGGCGACAACCAGCCCACCAAGCTGGCCGGCGGCGAGAAGGCCATCGCCGCCCAGGCCGACATGGTGGCCCGCTTCGGGCCGGGCCACTACCTGCCGCCCTCCTGGGTCGTCACCTCGCTGGACGCGATGATCGGCATCGCCAACCTGCTCTTCCTGCTGCTGCTCGTGGCGCAGGTGCTGACCTTCCGCGACACGCTCATCCGGCGGCGCTGGGCCCGGCCCATGTCGTGGCTGCTGACGATCCTGATCCCGGTCCCCTTCGTCGCCGCGATCTTCGGCTGGATGGTGCGGGAGGAGGGCCGGCAGCCGTGGGCCGCGTACGGCCTGCTGAAGACCGCCGACGCGGTGACGCCGATGAGCGCCTCGGCGCTGCGCTGGTCCACGCTCGGCTTCACCGTGCTCGTCGCCGCCCTCGCGGTCGTCGACTGGTGGCTGCTGGCCCGCGCCGCGGCCCGCACCCCCGGCGGCGAGTTCGGCACCGACGAGGAAGAGACCCGGCCCGTCCTGCAGGAGGTTTCGGCGTGAGCGGTCCGGAGCGAAGCGGAGGGGCCGCGATGAGTAGGCACAGGTTTGGCTCAGGCCGCGGCCGGAGCGAAGCGGAGGTTTCGGCATGAGCACCGCGTGGTACCTCATCCTCGGCTTCACCTTCGTCGCCTACTTCGTGCTCGGCGGGCTCGACCAGGGCGTGGCCATGCTGCTGCCGGCGCTGCGCGGCGACGGGGAGCGCCGCGCCGCCCTCAACGCGATCGGCCCGATGTTCCTCGGCAACGAGGTCTGGGTGGTCGGCGCGGTCGGCGTCATGGCGGCCGCGTTCCCGCGCCTGGACGGCGAGCTGTTCGCCGCCGCCTACCCGGCCGTCGTCGCGATCGTCCTGGCCCTGCTCGCCCTCAACGCGGGCGTCCAGCTGCGCAGCCGCGGCCGGTGGCGGGCCGGCTTCGACGCGCTCATCGCCGCCGCCGGGCTCGTCCTGGCCCTCGGCTGGGGGCTGCTGTTCGGCGTACTGCTGCACGGCGTCCCGCTCGCCGGCGGCCGCGTCCACGGGCTCGCGCCGCTGGCCGACCCGCAGGTGTGGTGCACGGCGGTGGCCAACGTGCTGCTGGTGCTCGCGCACGGGGCGGCGTTCCTGCTGTGGCGGCTCGACCAGGGCCCGGC
>NZ_JBFAZW010000139.1:0-23231 GCF_040682015.1 Dactylosporangium sp. NPDC051485 | reverse complement strand
GCACGGGTGGCGCGTCGTCGCGGATCAGCCAGCACGCCCCGCCGAGCACCACCTGGATGCCCGCCGCGCCCGGCACCGACGCGAAGCGCTGCCCCCACGGCGGCCGCCAGGCCAGGCGGGCCGAGACCGGGCGGCCGGCGCGCATCGCGGCGACCGCATCGCTGAGCACATCCACGCCGTCAAGCATGCCCGCACGCGCGTGCCCCCAGGACGCAGCGGCACGGACCGGCGAGCCGAGCACGTCCACGCCGTCACGCATGCCCCCGGCGCGAGACGCACGCGTATGTCCCCGGGACGCTGCGGCATGGGCCGGTGACCCACGCGTCCGTAGCGTCGGGCCCGTGAAGGCGATGCGGATGCATGCGTACGGGGACGCCGGGGTGCTGCGGCTGGACGAGGTCCGGGCGCCGGTGCCCCGGGACGGGGAGGTGCTCGTGCGGGTGGCGGGGACCTCGTTCAACCCCTCCGAGATCGGTCTGCGCAACGGGTGGCTGCGCGGGGTTTTCGACGTGTCCTTGCCGTACACCGTGGGATGGGACCTGGCGGGAACCGTCGTCGGCACCGGGGAACCGGTCGTCGCGCGGGTGGACGGGGGCGCGGCCGCCGGCCTCGTCGCCGTGGAGGCGGGCCGGCTCGTGCGGGCGCCCGGGGGCGTGCCGCTCGCCCACGCGGCCGCGCTGCCGGTGGCCGGCCTGACGGCGTGGCAGGCAGTGTTCGAGCACGCGCGGGTCGCGGCGGGCATGTCGGTGCTCGTCAACGGCGCCGGCGGCGGGATCGGCGGCTTCGCGGTGCAGCTGGCCCGGCACGCCGGGGCCGTGGTCACCGCGACCGCGAGCCCGCGCAGCGAGGCCGTCGTGCGGGCGCTCGGCGCGCACGAGGTGCACGATTACCGGCTCGGCCTGCCGCCCGGCCCGTTCGACGTGGTCGTCAACCTGGTCCCGCTGGAGACACCCACGGATCTGGTACGGCACGTGCGCCCCGCCGGCACCGTGGTGTCCGTGACCACGCCGGTCGCGGTGCCACCCGGCTCGGACGTCAGATCGGTCCACTTCGTGATGCGTGACGACACCGCGCACCTGGCCAGCCTGGTGGCCCTGGTCGACGCCGGGGTCGTGCGGCTGGACATCGCCGCGCAGCGCCCGCTGGCGGACCTGCCCGCGGTCCACCGCGACGCCGAGGCCGGCCTGCTGCGGGGCAAGACGGTGCTGACGCCCTGACGGCTCACGTCACGAGCACGGCAACGCCACCAGCGCGAGCACGTGGCGGGCCGGGCTGCCGGGCGGGGCGGCCAGGACCAGGTCGGTGCCGTGGGCCCGGTGGCGGGCGGCGAGCGCGTGCAGGACCGCGACCCCGGCGCTGGCCAGGTACGTCACGCCGGCCAGGTCGACGGTCAGCGGCAGGGTGCCGCCGCGCGAGCGGTACAACAGCTCGTGCTGCACCCGGTCCACGCTCCCCCCGTCGATCGGCCCGGCCAGCACCACCCGGCCCGGGTGCCCGGCATCGTCCATGATGGACAGTTCGGGGTCGGCCGCGGGCTGCGGGCACGGGCGCGACTCGGGGGCGGACCGGCCCAGCAAGGCGGCCGGGCGGGTGAGGCGGTGGTGCAGGGTGGCCACGGTACCGTCGCCGGATCGATCCAGGCTGAGGTCGTCCACGAGCTGTGAGGACAGGGCCAGGCCGCGCCCGCGCGGGGAGACCCTCCGCGGCTCCCGCCAGGCGCCCCGGCCGGTGACGGTGACCTCGGCCACGCCGGTATCGGTGAGCCGGGCGACGACCCCGACCTGCTCGCCGGCGGCGGAGTGCTCGACCGCGTTGGTCACCAGCTCCCCGACGGCGTGCTGGAGGGCGAACGCGTCCTCGTCGGTCACGCCGAGGGCTTCCAGCCAGGCGCCGAAGGTCTTGCGCAGCGCGCCGAGCCGGGTCAGGTCGGGCGGCACGTCGGCGCGCAGCGGCTCGGGCGGGGCGGCCAGCTGGGCGGCCAGCAGGGTGATGTCGTCGCGGTAACCGCTGGCCCGCACCAGCAGCTCGACGATCTGCGTGCAGGCCCGCTCGGCCGGGGACGCCCCCGGTGCGTGCAGGGCGCGGCCGGCCACCGCGTCGGCGGCGACCCGGGCCAGCTCGGCGGCGGCCTCCTCGGCGGTGCGGCCCGGGCGCTCGATGATGCCGTCGCTGTAGAGCAGCAGCACGTCGCCGGGGGCCAGCCGCGCGGTCGCGACCGGGAACGCGCCGCCGGTGCCGAGCGGGGCGCCGCCCGAGGCGGGCAGGTAGCGGGCCTCGCCGGTGGCCGAGACGACCAGCGGCGGCGGGTGGCCGGCGGTGCAGTAGGCGAGCTCGCCGGTGGTGACGTCGAGGACGGCCACGCAGGCGGTGGCGGCCCGGGCGGACGGCACCCGGCGGGCCAGGCGGTCGGCGGCGGAGACGGCGGCGGCCGGGCGGGCGCCGTCGTCGAGCCGGTCCTGCAGCACGGCCCGCAGCTGGCCCATGACCCCCGAGGCGGTGACCCCGTGGCCGACCACGTCGCCGACGACGAGCCCGACGGACCCGCCCGGGCGCGGCACCGCGTCGAACCAGTCGCCGCCCGCGGCCGCGCCCGCCCCGGCCAGCAGGTAGCTCGCGGCCACGCGCACGCCCGGCAGCAGCGGCAGCCCGCGCGGGAGCAGCGCCTGCTGCAGCGCGTCGACGACGTCGCGGGCCCGGCGGTACTGCTGCTGCATGTCGGCGGCGTGCCGCTCGGCCGACAGCTGGGCCTGGACGAGGCCGGTGACGTCGACGCCGCCGCCGATGACGCCGCGGATGCGCCCGTCCGGGTGGCGCCAGGGCGTGATGCTGAAGTCGGCGAAGATCTCCCGCACCGAGCCGTCGGGCAGGGTGAGGTGCGCGCGCCAGCGCTCGCCGGTGACGGGCTCGCCGGTGCGGTACACCTGCCGGTACAGATCGATCCACTGCTGGCCGGCCAGGTCGGCGAGGGCCTCGCCCAGCGGGCGGCCGAGCACGTCGAGCCCCTCGAACAGCGCGCGGGACGCCCCGTTGAGGCCGGCCACCGTCAGCTCCGGGCCCTCGCAGGCGATGAGGATGTAGGGCGCCTGCTCGACGGCTGAGCGGATCGGGTCGGCGTCCATGGGACCCATCCTGTCAGGCGTGCCTCAGGCGCACACCGGCCTAGGCGGGCACGCTGAAGGCCCGCAGGAACTCCGAGGGGCCACGGCGCCAGGCGCGCAGCGCGCGGTCGGCGAACGTGTCCATCGTGTCGCAGACCTCCTCCAGCGGCTCGAGCAGCGGCAGCGCCTCGGGCCGCTCCAGCCCGGCCGCGACTCGCGCGGTCAGGCCCTGGCGGGCGAGGCGGAGCAGTTCCCGGGCCAGGTCGCGGGCGCGGTACGGCCCGATGCTGGCCCGCAGCCCGCGGACCGCGACGTCGTCCGGGGCCCGGTCCAGCGCGGGCGCGGTCAGCTCGCGCAGCAGCGCCCCCGCCGCCGCCCGGGCCCGCGGGTCGTAGGCGAGGCCGGCCCACACCGCCGCGCCGGCCCCGAACCACGGCCACGGCGGCGCGTCGGACAGCCGCGTCTCCAGCGTGCGGCGGACCCGCACGTGCGGCCAGACCTGGCTCAGGTGCAGCTCCCAGTCGGCCTCGGTGGGGTACGTCCCGTCCCCGAAGCCCTCCTCGACCGCCTGCCGGAACGGGATCCGGGGCGCCGCCACGTGCGAGCCGCCGACCAACCGGTAGATCATCGGCAGGCGCGCCGCCCACTCGATGAGCTCGTCCACGCCCGCCCCCGCGTCCAGGGCGGCGCCGAGCACGCCACAGCGGCGGGGGTCGAACCGGCGCCAGTACTGCATGCGCCGCGACAGCGCCCCGGTGTCCGCGCCCGCGGCCACCGGCGAGTTCACGAACAGCGCGGCGACCACCGGCGCGGCCCGCACCAGCAGCCGCAGCTTGTCCATGAGGTCGTCCTCGGACACGTAGTCCAGGGTCGTCTGGGCCGACAGGATCAGGCCCATCACCTCGTCGGCGTGGCCGCCGTCGGGGCCGAGGTCGCGGAAGTACTCCCGCATGACCCGCACCCGGGGCTTGGGGTTCCACGCGATGCCGTCGGCCGCGGCGAAGGGCACGATCCCGCCCGTCGTCAGCGCGATGCCGTGCGCGGCGCCGATGCCCGCCGCGGCCAGGAGGTTGTCGCGCACGTCGGCGACCGCGCCGGTGACGGTGGCGAAGGTGGCCGAGGAGTACTCCAGCGCGCCCCCGGTCTCCAGCGTGAACGTGCCGCCGCCGGGCATCGCGGCCCCCACGGTGAACGCGCCGTCCAGCACCGGGCTGGCCCCGTGCCCGCGCACCAGCCCGTCGAACAGCGCCAGGGCCTGCGGGTAGGACGCGTTGCGCAGGTTGTTGCGGCAGACCAGCCCGACCTCGACCTCGAGGCCGACCGCCTCGGTCCGCCCGGGCGGCGCGGCGAAGACGCGGCGCAAGTCCAGGCGCGGCACCGTGTCTGTCTGACCCACTCGGGCCTCCCTTGTTAGGCGCGCCCAAGGCCCCCGCCCGCCGCCGGAAGACGCCCATAGTAGCCGAGCCTTCCCCGGAGCGTAATCGTCGCAGAGTACGAACTACCCTTTCCGGGGTGGAAGATCAGCAATATCCCCCGGCCGGCCCGTACGAGATCGGCTCCGACGTCTGGCCCGGCCTGGCCAAGCTGGCCGAGGAGGCCGGCGAGCTCATCCAGATCCTGGGCAAGCTCATCGGCGTCTCCGGCCGCGAGCGCTACTACGACGAGTCCGACCTGCGTGAGCGCCTCATCGAGGAGTGCGGGGACCTGACCGCGGCCATCGCCTTCTTCACCGAGACCAACGGCCTGGGCACCGAGGTCGATGCCCGGGCCCGCCAGAAGCTCGCCACCTTCCGGCACTGGCACGACCTGGGATGACCATTTTTTGTCGTACCCCTCGGGCATGATGCCCGCATGTTGCTCCCCATCCTGTTGCGTTCGTGGGGCCCCGACACGTGCGACCCGTCCGACCTGGCCGACTGGCACCCGGGCAACCCCGCCCGCGGCCAGTGCGGCCCGACCGCCCTCGTCGCGGCCGAGGTTCTGGGCGGCCTCCTGGTGCACGGCCGGGTGACCGCCGGCGGCGAACCGGCCGGCCACCACTACTGGAACCGTCTCCCCGACGGCACCGACGTCGACCTGACCCGCGACCAGTTCCGCCCCGGCGAGCTCGTCGTCGGCGCCGAGCCGCTCGCCCTCCCACAGGGCCCGCCGTCCCGCCTGCGCGGCCAGCACGCCCTGCTGCGCCACCGGGTCCTGACGGCGCTGGGCCGCCTGCCTCCCCCGCCCGCCACCGAGCCGATCCGCCTGGCGCTGGCCCTGCTGGTCGACCCGGGCGGCGCGGTGCTGCTGCGCCGCCGCTCCCCCACGGCCCCGTTCGAGCCGTCCCAGTGGGCCCTCCCCGCCGCGCAGGCCCAGCCCGGCGCCCCGATCGAGGAGGCCGCTCGCCGCGCCCTGGCGGAGGAGGCCGCGGTGGAGTTCACGGACCGGCTGCTCCCGCACTGGCACGGCACCCTGCCCGACGTGACCGGACGCGCTTCGCACCTGGAGATCACGGTCCTGGCGGGCCGCTGCGACCTCGGCGACGCCGGCATCCTCGCCGACGACCTGGCCACCACCGACCTGGCCCCGACCGCCGCGGTCGCCCTGCAGGGCCTCATCCGCAGCAGCCGCGCCAGCCCGGTGCGCGCCGAGACCGCCGGCCGCCGCGCCGGCGCCTGACAACCCGCGGCGTCCCCCTTCCGGGGGCCGATTGCGAGCGTTCACCGACGCGGGGCCGGTGCTCGCGGCGCGGCGCCGAGCGGGCTCTCACCGAGTCGGTGGAAGCCGTGGCCGCGGCGGGCGCGGCTACCGGCGCACCACCAACGCCGGCACGGTCAGGCCCGGCGCCGCGGCCGACGGCGAGTCAACGAGACAGCCGACGGCCGCAGCACGGGGCAGCGTCCCAGGCCGACGCTGTATCGCAGAGCAGGCTCGCAGAACAGGCTCGCAGAACAGGCTCGCAGTGATCGTTGGGCGGCGGGCCGACGAGGCAGCGAAAGGGGCAGCGCGGGCAGCGCGGGCAGGAAGTTGGGTGCCGGGAGCACCAGAACTGGCCGGTGCTCAGGGGCCTCGGGCGCGGATCGTGGACGGCAGCCGCGGGCGCCCGGTTGAGCCGGTGCGTCGCGTTCGGGGGCGGTGGGGCCTCGGGCGGGACACACTGGGGAGGTGGGGGACTTGCGGTTCGTGGTGCAGCTGCATCGGGCGCGGCGGGTGCACTACGACTTCCGGCTCGAGATGGGCGGGGTGCTCGCCAGCTGGGCCGTGCCGAAGGGGCCCTCGCTCGACCCCAAGGTGCGGCGTGCGGCGTTCCACGTCGAGGACCATCCCATGGAGTACGTGGCGTTCGAGGGGATCATCCCGGCCGGGACGTACGGGGGCGGGGACGTCATCGTGTGGGACGCGGGGACCTGGGTGCCGTACAAGGACGGGGATCCGGTCGCGGCGGTCGCCGGCGGGGAGCTGCACATCGAGTTGTACGGCGAGAAGCTGCGCGGCAAGTTCGTCATCGTGCGCACCCGCGGGGACGAGTGGCTGCTCATGCACAAGCGCGACGAGCACGCGGTCGACGGGTTCGATCCGGCCGGCCTGCCGCTGTCGGTCCTCAGTGGACGCTCCAGCGACGAGGTGAAGGCCGATCCCGAGTTCCTGTGGCGATCCGATCTGCCCGCGGCCCGGGCGGCGGTCCGGCTGCGCGGGCCCGCGAAGGTTCCGCAGGCGCGCGCGGCGGTCCAGCTGCGCGGGCCCGCGAAGGATCCGCAGGCGCCCGCGGCGGAGGATGCGCAGGCGCGGGAGGAAGCGCTCGCCCAGCTCGACGGGTTCGGGGAGAGCGGCACCTGGCGGGTGTTCGGGCGGGAGCTGCGGGTCACCAACCTCGGCAAGGAGCTGTTCCCGGGGCGCGGGCGGGAGGCGCCGGTGACGAAGCGGGAGCTGCTGCGGTACACCTTGGACATCGCCCCGGCCGTGGTGCCCTATCTGGCCGGGCGGGCGCTCAACCTCCACCGGTATCCGAACGGGGCGGGGACGAAGGGGTTCTGGCAGAAGGCGTTGCCGGGGCACGCGCCCGAGTGGCTGCCGCGGTGGACGGAGCCCACGTCGGGCAGCGACCACCTCGTGGTGGACGAGCCGGCCGCGCTGGTCTGGGCGGTGAACTTCGGCGGGCTGGAGTGGCACCCGTGGACGTCGCGGACCGAGCGGCCGCAGCGGCCCTCGTATGCGCTGGTCGACCTCGATCCCGGGGACGGCACCTCGTGGGACGACCTGCTGGTGCTGGCGCGGCTGCACCGCACGGCGTTCGAGCACCTCGGCGTGGCGGCGCGGGCGAAGGTGAGCGGGCGGCGCGGGATCCAGATCTGGGTGCCGATCGCGGAGGGGCCCGGGTTCGACGAGACGCGGGGCTGGGTGGAGCGGTTGTCGCGGTCGGTCGGGGCGGTGGTGCCCGAGCTGGTGAGCTGGGCCTGGGAGAAGGCGGAGCGGGGCGGGCGGGCGCGGCTGGACTTCACCCAGAACGCGGTGAACCGGACGCTGATCGCGCCGTACAGCCCGCGGCCCGCGCCGGGGGCGCCGGTGTCGGCGCCGATCGACTGGGACGAGCTCGACGACCCGGGGCTGCGGCCGGACGAGTTCACGATCCGCACCATCGGGGCGCGGCTGGCCGCGCGCGGCGACCTGTTCGCCGGCGTGCTGGAGCACACGCAGCAGCTGCCGCCGCTGCGGTAACGGTTAGTCCGGGTCGGTGCCGAGCTTGGCGTGCAGGTGCTCGTCGTGGCGGCGGCCGTCGCTGCGGTAACGGTTAGTCCGGGTCGGTGCGGAGCTTGGCGTGCAGGTGCTCGTCGTGGCGGCGGCCGTCGCCGTAGGTGTAGGCCTCGCGCAGCACGCCCTCCAGGGGGAAGCCGGCCGCCTGGGCCACGCGGCACGAGGGCGGGTTGGCCACCGCGTGGGCGAGTTCGATGCGGTGCAGGCCGGCCACGTCGAAGGCGAAGCGGGCGGCGGCGCGCACCGCCCGGGCGGCCACGCCGCGGCCGCGGGCGGCGGGGACGGTCCAGTAGCCGATGGTGGCGTTGGCGTTGGAGGCGTCGACGCGGATGGAGACCGAGCCGAGCAGCGGGCCGCCGGGGGCCGCGACCGCCCAGGCCAGGCGGGTGCCGGCGGACCAGTCGGCGCGCTCGCGGATCCAGGCCAGGGCGTTGGCGTGGGGGTCCTCGGCGTAGGCCGGGGGCGGGTTCCACATCCGCAGCGCCGGGTCGGTGAAGGCGTCCGCGACGGCATCGGCGTCGGCGTCGGCCGGGGCGCGCAGCACGAGGCCACCGAGATCGAGGGCGGCGGGCACCAGCGGAACGTCGGACACGGCGGGGACTGTACGCGGCTCCTCCCCCACAAGTCTCGGGTTTTGCTGCGATCCATTGATTCCCCTCGGCCGGGGGCCAAACATGGCATCGATCGGGTGGCTCCGCGCCGAAATCGCGGCGCGTCTGGGGCGGGCTGCCGAAACTGGCGGTACCGGAAGCGAAGCATGCGATCGCACAAGCTCACCGGCAGCCGGGTGACATCCCCCACTGGCCGCGGGGGACAGCACAACACGGCGGTATGGCGCCGGCCGCATCAGCAGCTCGCGGCCGGCGTCATGCCCGGGCATGCGCGGCGGATGTCCGGCGGCACTCGTCGAGGATGTCCGGGCGCAGCAGGTGACCGAACCCGGCCCGGTCCAGGCGCACGACCAGTCCCTGCCGATCGGTGCCCAGCGCCGCGGCCGTCTCGTCGAGGTTCCACGCGTGCGCGGCCAGCCGGGACAGCAGGTGGCCGCGCCGGGCCTGCGCCGCCGAGAGCCGGAATGTCTTCAGGTACGCCACCTCCCCCGACGGCGTCGTGATGCTCTCGCCGATGTGGTTCTCCGCGGCGGGATCGAAGGGCGGGAGGAAGCGGGACAGGGTGAAGCGGCCCAGGCGGTACACCGGGCGGCTCGGCATGGCCCGCACGGTGAACATGACCTCGTCGTGGAAGGCGGCCCACTCGGCCCGCACCCGGGACAGCTCCGCCCGCAGGTCCGCCACCGAGTGCACGGCGGCGTCACGCAGGGGCTGGGCGAAGCCGGGCACGGCCGGGTAGAGCTGGGTGTAGAGGTACAGCAGCTCGCCGTAGGAGTCCTGCAGCAGCGTCGGGTGCAGGGCCCGGTAGTCGTCCGGGTGCGGGACGACGAAGACGCTCGCGAGGGCATCGGCCAGGTAGAGGGCGACGCCGCACTGACCCGGGTGGATCTCGAAGACGCGCAGGGCGTCGTCGAGGCCGCGCACCTCGGCGCCGCGGTAGGCCTCCTCGACGCGCGGGGAGAGGCCGCGGGCGACGGCGGCGCGGGTCCACTCCTCCCAGGCGATCGGCGGGCCGTCGAACTGCAGGTCGAGGAAGCCCTCCAGGGCCAGGTGCAGCGGCAGGAAGCGCAGCCGGTGGCGGTCCTCGCGGCGGGTCATGCGGCGGCGGAAGCGCAGGCCGGCGACCCGTGGGAGGCCGGGCTCGCGCGGGTCGCACAGCTGGGTGCCGTAGGCGGCCGCGGGGGTGCCGTCCGGGGTCCAGGTCGCCACGAAGGCGTGCGGGATGTAGGAGACGTAGGCCTCGCGCGGGTGCAGCTCCACGATGGACAGTGCGTCCTCGTCGTAGACGCGCCGGTGCAGGCGCAGGTCCGCGATCGGCTCGTCGCGCAGCAGCGGCACGAGCCGGGCCGCGCCCCAGTGCTGGGCGGGGCCGGCGCGCAGTCCCGGGATCACCGCAGGAATCCTTCCACTCGTTCGCGCAGGTACTCGGACAGCTCGGCGAAGCTCGCCGCGCCGGTTGCGAAGCGGGCCAGCTCGACCAGCGCCGCGATGTCCTCCGCGTCGCGCACGCCGACGCTGGGCACGAAGGGCGAGAGCCGGCGCACGTCGAAGGCCTCGCCGTCGAAGACCGGGTTGAGGTGCACGACCGAGGTGCGCCCGGCCGGGTCGAGCCGCTGCCGCCACACCCGCAGCACCTCGGCAGCCTGCCCGGGCGGGGCGTTGTCCCAGCCGTCGGAGACCACGATCACCCGGTCGGGGCGCTGCTCGAGCGCGTCGAGGAGCCGCTCCCCCAGCGGCGTGGCGCCGGCCGGGTGGACCAGCAGCGGGTCGCCGGTGTGGTTGAGCCAGAGCCCGCGGTACCGCGGGGACAGCGCCTCGAGCAGGTAGTGCGCCGCGAGCGCCACCGCGAGGGGCCGGCGCCGCTTCACCGCCGAGCCCGACGACGAGTAGCTGTCGTCGAGCACGGCCACCACCGGGCCCCAGGTGCCGGCCCGGCGCCCGGCCGCGCGACGGGCGGCGGCCCGCAGCGCCGCGGTCAGTTCCTCGCGGCGGCGGGACCGCTCGGGCCGGGGCAGGGACAGCGCGTAGAGGGCGAGCCGGGTCAGCGGCTGGCGCTCCAGCGCGCCGCCGACCGCCTCGCCGCCCGAGCGCTGCAGCCGCAGCCGCTCCAGCTCGGTGAGCCGGGGCGCGATGGACCGCAGGAAGCCGGCCCGGTCGAGGTCACGGCGCCGCGTGGAGGCGAGCCCCTCGGCGACGGTGTACGGCAGGTCGAACAGCGCGTCCTTCTCGTAGTGGGCGCGCCGCCACGACTCCAGGATCGGCGTGGCGTAGCGCTTCGGCCGGCGCCAGTCGAACAGCACGGTGCCGACCTCGGTGGGCAGCCGCAGGTGGGCGTGGCCCGCCGCGGCGGTGAGGCCGCGGCGGTACTTCACGGCGTCGAAGGCCACGTCGGGCCGGGCCGCGACCCAGTCCCGCACGATGGCGCGGGTGCGACGGTTGTTGATGCCCTCGGCGCGCAGAGCGCGGAACAGGCGGTACACCCGCTGCGGCGCCAGCCGGGCCAGCCGGGCGGCGATGAGGCGCCCTTCGAGCCGTCGCTGCTCCAGGTGTACGTCCTGAGCCGACCGCAGCAGGTGCAGCGCGATGGTGGCCGCGTTGAGGTCGTTGATGTCCAGCGCGAGGGTGGATGCGTAGATCTCGCGGTAGTTGACGCGCACGTAGTCGTGGAGGAACCGCAGCGACAGCCGCTGCTCCTCGGCCTCGGTGTGGAACTCGCGCTGCCCGGTGGCGGCGACGGCGGCGTTGACGAACATGACGACGTCCTCGCACGCGGTGAGCTCCGACAGTTCCACGGCACCTTCCCCTTGGTGAAGCGAAAAGGCCGGTCGGGGAGTTCGGCGTGCGAACTGCGAAGCTTCGCTGTAGAGGCGGGTTCCGGAAGTCGCGCGTGCAGTCCCGCGACCGGCCGGGTCAGCCTAGCGCCGCCCGGCCGGTCCCCGCGCCCGCATTTCAGCCGCCCGAGGAGCTGACGGCGGTGAAGGGCCCATCCCACTTCGCGGGGCCGGAAGGTTCCGTCTATCTGCGACCCGAGCGCCAGCCGCGCACGCCCAGCACGCCGACCGTCGTGCCGATGGCGAGGGAGGCGGCGATGAGCACCACGTGCACCCAGAGGAAGGCGGTCGGCCCGCCGGACGGGCCCCAGGCGCGATCGTCGCGCCAGATGGCGAGCAGGAACCGGGGCCAGATCACCCAGGTCCATACGCCGACCAGCACCAGGAACACGGACCACCTACGCGAGAGCACCACGCGGGCAAGTATCCGCCCCGCGCGTGGAACGAATGAAACACCCTGGGTTTCTTGACAATCGGCGCCGATCGATGCTGTGCCGACGAACACTCCGTTACATTTGTGTTTCATTTGTTACACACCGCACCCTCGGAGGTCACTGCGATGCAACGAACGCTGTTACCGCTGGTCGCGGGCGGGGTCATGGTCGCCCTGGGGCTGGCCGGGGCGCCCGCCGCGCAGGCCGGGCGGGGCACCGAGCCCTCGGCCCGCGTCTGGGTGACCACGATCGACCGGGCCGAGCTCATGCACGAGCGGGCCGCCGTGCCGTTCGGGACCGCGGCGAGCGGGCAGGTCACGATCACCGTCGACCCGAGCCGGACCTACCAGAGCATGGACGGCTTCGGGGCGTCGATCACCGACTCCTCGGCCAGCGTGCTCTACCGGCTCCCCGCCGAGCAGCGGGCCGCGGCGATGAAGGCGCTCTTCGACCCGGCCTCCGGGGCCGGGGTGAGCTTCCTGCGCCAGCCGATCGGGGCGTCGGACTTCACGGCGGCGCCGGAGCACTACACGTACGACGACATGCCGCCCGGGCAGACCGACTTCACCCTCGCCCACTTCAGCGTCGAGCACGACCGGGCGCAGGTGCTGCCCCTGCTGCGGGAGGCCAAGCGGCTCAACCCGCAGCTGAAGATCATGGCGACCCCGTGGAGCCCGCCGGCCTGGATGAAGACCGGCGACTCCCTCGCCAGCGGCGAGCTCAAGGACGACCCCGAGGTGTACGCCGCCTACGCCGCCTACCTGACCCGGTTCGTGCTCGCCTACACCGCCGCGGGCGCGCCGATCGACTACATCACCGTGCAGAACGAGCCGCAGAACCGCGACGCCGGCGGCGGCCCGGTCATGGGGCTCGACACCACCCAGGCCGCCAAGGTCATCGAGATTCTCGGGCCGCTGCTGCGGTTCCTCAGCCCCCGCACGAAGATCCTCGGCTACGACCACAACTGGCAGACCCACCCCAACGACGTCGCCAACACCCCGCCCGGGCAGGACCCGGAGACGAACTACCCCTACAAGCTGCTGTCGGGCCCGGCCTCGAAGTGGGTCGCCGGCACGGCGTACCACTGCTACTACGGCGACCCGGGCGCGCAGACCGCCCTGCACGACGCGTTCCCGGACAAGGGCATCTGGTTCACCGAGTGCTCCGGCTCGCACGGCGCCGGCGACACCCCGGCGCAGTACTTCACCGACACCCTCAAGTGGCACGCCCGCACCATCACCGTCGGCGTCACCCGCAACTGGGCCAAGTCGGCGGTGACCTGGAACCTCGCCCTGGACCCGACCGGCGGCCCGCACCTGGGCGGCTGCGGCACCTGCACGGGCCTCATCACCGTGCGCGACGACGGGACCTGGACCACCGACGCCGAGTACTACACGATCGGTCACCTGGCCAAGTTCGTGAAACCCGGCGCCGTGCGCATCGCCAGCACCAGCTTCGGCAACCCCGCCTGGAACGGCGAGGTCACCGACGTCGCCTTCCGCAACCCGGACGGCTCGACGGTCCTGGTGGCCCACAACGAGAACGACGCGCCCCGGACCTTCACCGTCGCGGTCGGCGGCCACGCGTTCGACTACACCCTGCCCGGCGGCTCGCTCGCCACGTTCACCTGGCCGGCCAGCCGGGTGCTCGACGACGGCCTGCGGTTGCTGTCCATGGCCGGCGCCACGGCCACGTCCTCGCCGCCCGGCACCGACGCCAAGGCGGCCGTGGACGAGGACGGCTCCACCCGCTGGTCCAGCGGGACGGGGCAGGAGCCCGGGCAGTACCTCCAGGTCGACCTCGGCTCGGCGAAGCAGGTGCGCCGGGTCGCGATCGACAGCGGCGCCAGCGTCGGCGACTACGCCCGCGGCTGGCAACTGTCCACCAGCGCCGACGGCACGCACTGGACGACCGCCGCCCAGGGCACCGGGACCGGACAGCTGTCCAATGTGGACATCAGGCCGACCCGGGCGCGCTACCTGCGCATCACGTCGACGGCCTCCGCCGGCAACTGGTGGAGCATCGCCGACATCCGCCTGTACTCGTAGTAGGGAGTTCGCATGAAGCTCCGAGCGCGAGGGCCAGCGTCATCATGTCGTCGACGAACTCGTAGTGCGTGTACGACATCAGCACAGTCGGTCACTCTATAACCACACGCTGACCTCGAGCCGCCCAGTATTACCGAGGTCGAGGGGGGCTTCCGGGCGTACCACCTGGGCGGGCGCCCCCTGCCTGGGTGACACCGACAGGTAGACCCCGCTGGTCGCCACCACGGTCGGGTCGGTGACGAGGTTGCGCCACGCGAGCACGGCCGAGGTGCTCTGGCCGGGCGCGAGCGTCACCGGGTGGGCGGTCTGGTTCCAGTGGGTGCTGGGCACGATGTCGACGGGCAGCACCTCCCGGTCCTTGCCGAGCACCGCGACCTGCGGGCGCCCGGCGACCTGGTACGGCCGGTCGCCGCAGTTGGTCAGCTTGACGGCCATCTCGCGGTACCCCATGGCCGCGTCCCCGCGCTCGGCGGTGACCCGCACCCCCTCGCCCGGGCACCCGGCCGGGTCCTGCTCGGCGTCCGGGCCGGTGGACGGCACAACGGATGACCTCACCGGCGTGGGCAACGTGCTGCCCGGCGGCACCGGCTTCGCGCACGCGGCCAGCGCCGCGAGCACCCCGGCCGCGAGCAGCACTCGCGGCCCGGTCCTGACCGCACCTCCCCGTAGCCTCATGCGCACGCTCCTGCCGCCCGGGCCGGGAGCGACGGGTCGAGGGCGGCCACCGGCGCGGCGCCGGTCACCGCCACCGTGCGGTCCGGCTCCGCGGTCACGATGGCCTGACGGGCGCGGCCCGGGCCGGCTGGCGGGGTGGTCATCGCTGGACGGTACCGCGCGGGCGGGTACCGTCGGGGGCGTGGTCCTGCCCAGCGCCGCGGAGATCCGGGACGCGACCTGTGTCGCCTGCCCGGGCCAGTCGCTCGCGCTGGGCTCCTTCGACGTGGCGCCGCGGCCGGGCCCGGGGCACCCCTACGACCCCACCCGGGGATACCGGGTGGACGCGGCCACCGGGACGCCGACGTGCGTGCACGCGTACCGGGTCGGCGTGCCGCCGGCCGCCTACGCCTCGCAGGGGCTGCCGCTGCCGGACGGGTCCGCGTCGCCGCCCTCCCCGGCCGCGGACGATCTGGAGCTGCCCGACGACCCGACCCTGCTGGAGGCCTGGCTGGTGGCCGTGGTGCGCTCGGCGCCCTCCGCCGGCCTGGGGGCGGCGCTGCGGCGGGCGGAGACGACGGCGCTGACCCGCTTCCCGCCCGGCGACGTCGTCGACGCCCTGCGCAGGGTCCTGACGTGTGAGCTCACCCGCAGGCGGTGACGCCGCGAAGCGCCCTATGCGCGCACGGACAGGGACAGCAGCTGCAGCGCGGCCGCCGACGGTGAGCCCGGCTCCGCCGTGAACGTCAGGAAGATCTGGTCAGAGGCGGTGTCCGGGTGGAGCACCTCCTGCGTCAGCGTCATCCGCCCGACGACGGGATGCCGGAACTCGCGGACCGCGGCCACGCATTCGTCGATGGCGTGGTCCGCCCACAGCTCGGCGAAGCGCTGGCTGCGCACGCACAGGTCACCGACCAGCTCGGCGAGCTTCGGGTCGTCGGCGTGCCGGGCGGCCAACATCCGCAGGTAGGCGACGCACTCGCGGGTCTTGCTGGACCAGTCGACGTACAGCTCCCGCATGTGCGCGTCCAGGAAGAGCATCCGCGCCTTGTTCGGCCGCTCCGCCGGGCGGTCGGCGCGGTCCGGGTCGACGTGGCCGGCCAGGAACGCGTGGCCGATCCGGTTCCAGGCCAGCACGTCGCCGCAGCGGCCCAGCACGACCGCCGGGACGTCGGTCATGGCGGCAAGCAGCTGCCGCACCCCGGGGCGCGCGTGCTCGACCTCCGGGGCCGGCGGCACGGCCGCAGCGGCCGGGCGGGCGAGGGTGAACAGGTGGCGGCGCTCCAGGTCGGACAGGCGCAGCGCGCGGGCGAGGGCGGCCAGCACCTCGTCGGAGGCATTCTGGCTCTGGCCCTGCTCCAGACGGATGTAGTACGACACGCTGACCCCGGCCAGCTGGGCCAGCTCCTCACGGCGCAGCCCGGCCACCCGGCGCCGCTCGCCGTAGGAGACCAGGCCGACGTCCGCGGGCCGCAGGCCGGCCCGGCGGGACTGCAGGAACTCGCCCAACCCCTCCATGCGTGCCAGTCTGCCAGTCGCGCCGGCGCGGAGCCTGCCACTGCCGGTGGTACCAATGACGCGGGGCTTTCTCGACGATCGCCGGGCGCCGCAGGGTGTCGGCATGACCGCAGTCCTCGAGACCGCCCCGGCCCGGATGTCCGGGCGGCAGCGCACGACGCTCCTGCTGCTGCTCGGCGCCCAGTTCATGCTCGCCGTCGACTTCTCCATCCTCAACGTGGCCCTGCCCGCCATCGGTGCCGGGCTGCACTTCCGCCTGGCCGACCTGCAGTGGGTGGCGACCGCGTTCGCGTTGCCGGCGGCCGGCTTCACGCTGCTGTTCGGGCGGATCGGCGACCTGTTCGGCCGGCGCCGGCTG
The DNA here is from genome assembly GCF_040682015.1 of Dactylosporangium sp. NPDC051485. Lineage (NCBI taxonomy): Bacteria > Bacillati > Actinomycetota > Actinomycetes > Micromonosporales > Micromonosporaceae > Dactylosporangium > Dactylosporangium sp. NPDC051485. The sequence continues at coordinate 6,948 of NZ_JBFAZW010000139.1, read as the reverse complement.
TTCCTGGCCGGACTCGCGCTGCTCGTGGTCGCCTCGCTGCTCGGCGGGCTGGCCCAGACCCAGGCCCAGCTGCTCACCGGGCGGGTGCTGCAGGGCCTCGCCACGGCGATGGCCACCCCGGCCGCGCTGTCGCTGCTCACCACGGCGTTCCCGGAGGGGCCGCTGCGCGACCGGGCCCTCGGGCTCAACGGCGCGCTGCTGTCCGGCGGGTTCACCACCGGCGCCCTGGTCGGCGGGCTGCTCGCGGACGTGCTCTCGTGGCGGTACGCCTTCCTGCTCAACGTGCCCGTGGCGCTGATCGTCCTGGCGGTGGCCCCGTTCGTGGTCGAGTCCGGGCGCTCCCCTCAGCGGCCCCGGCTGGACGTGCCCGGCGCCGCGACCGTCACCGCCGGCCTTCTGCTTCTGGTGTACGGCCTGAGCCAAGGCGCCCACCTCGGCTGGACGAACCCCGTCGTGCTGGGCGCGCTCGCCGCCGGCGCGGCGCTGCTCGCCGCCTTCTGGCGGATCGAGGCCCGCGCGGCCGCGCCGCTCGCCCCCATCAGCATCCTGCGCCGCCCGACCGTGCGCTGGGGCAACCTCGGCGGCCTGCTCGTCTTCGCGATGGGCTCGGCCGTGGTCTTCCTCAGCACCATCTACCTCCAGGACGTGCTCGGCTACCCGCCCCTGGCGACCGGTCTGGCCTTCGGCATCCCCGGGGTGGCCGCGGTCTTCGCCGGCGTCCTCGGCGGGCGGCTCATCGGCCGGTTCGGCCGCCGGGTGACGCTGGTCGGCGGCCTCGCCGTGCAGGGCCTCTCCTTCGCCACGCTGGCCCTGCTCGGCGACGCCCGGGTCATGTACTGGCCGCTGCTGGCCGCGCTCGCCGTCGGCTTCTTCGGGCACGTGGCGGCCATCGTGGCATACACGGTGACGGCCACCTCGGGGCTGCCCGACGGCGAGCAGGGCCTGGCCACGGGCCTGTCGACGCTGACACAGCAGGTGGCGCTGACCATCGGCATCCCGCTGATGAGCGCGGTGGCCGCGGCCGGGCCGTCCGTGCTCGGCGGGCTGCACGCCGCGGTGCTGGCCGACGCCGCGATCACCCTCGTCGGCGCGTTCGCCATCCATCGCGGCCTGCGCCGGGTGGTCTGAGGTAAGCGGTGTGCACCAGGTGGTCCAGCAGCCGGGACAGGGCCGCGGCCGGGTGCATCGTCGCCGCCGAGCAGCACCCCGGGCGGCCCGGGCGGGCACGGCCGGCCGCCGGAGGCAATCGCCCCGGCGGCCGACCTGGATGTGTGCGTGGTCAGCGGCAGTGCCAGACGGCCGGGCGGCCTTCGCCCTCGGCGACGACGCCGGCGATCGTGGTGCCGTCGGCGCTGATGGCGAAGGCCATGGCCGGCTCGCCGTGGGGGCCCGTCAGCGGGTCGGACACGCCGTTGAGCGCGACCCGCTGGGCCGGGACGTCCGAGCCGTTGCCGGTCAGCAGCGCCATGCCGCCGGCCGTGCCCGCGCGGGCGCCGAGGTCGCCGCCCGGGGGCAGCTCGGTCACCGTGCCAGCGGTCAGGTCCCAGCGCACCGCGGTCGGGCCGGCGCTGCCATAGGCGTACTTCCCCGCGACCGCCCAGGCCTGGCCGCCCTGGCTGCCGGCCGGCAGCGGCAGCGCCCGCGGCGTGCCGTCCGGGGCCCACGCGACCGGCACCCCGTGCACGCCCCCGACGACGGTGCCGTCGTCGCCGATACCCCGGGCCGTGGCCGACAGGACGTCCTTGTCGCCGGCGCCGGCCGGCACCCGCAGCGCGTGCACGGCCCCGTCCCTCGACCACGTCACCGGCGCGGTCTGGTCGAGGCTCTGGCCGTGCACCCAGCCGGCGACCACCCCGGAGGCGTTGACGGCGCTCGGGTTGGTCCACCGGTACCCGGAGAGCCGGGCCAGCTCGATCTTCTGCGCGCCGGCCAGCACCCAGCCCGTGCTCTCGTCCGCCTGGTTCACCTCGTAGCCGACCACGGACCCGTCGGCCCCGATGTCGGCCACGTCGCCGGTCACGCCCTGCAGCCGCTCGAGGAGCCCACCTTCGCCCCACCGCGCCGGGTGCGGGTGCTGCGGGTCGACGAAGCCCCCGATCAGGTTGCCGGCCGGGTCGATCGCCCTCGCCATCGCGGTCGTGCCGGCCGGGACCTCCAGGTAGGCGGCCGTGCAGCCGGACGCGGGCGCACCGCCGGCCGACCGGGTGCCGCCGGTCGCGGGCGGCTCGATCCCGGACGGCCCCGCCCGCATCGGCCCGAAGGCCGCGAACGTGCCGACCGCGGCCAGCACCGCCACCCCGGCCGCCGTACTGCTGAACACCATCCTCCGCGCGCGGGCCCGCCGCCCGTCGGCGACGGCCCGGCGCACGTCGGCACCGCTCGGCGGCACGTCGGCCGCCAGCATGAGCTGTCGCAGCTCGTCCTCGTCCATCTCAGCGCTCCTCGATCGTCGAAAGCATCTCGCGCAGCGCCTCCAGCCCCCGCGAGCTCTGGCTCTTCACCGTAGTCAGTGAACGTAAAAAGCCAAGGAAGTTTCGGAACCCCCGACAACACCCCTGACCAGCAACATCCCACCTGGTGCGACCCCACTCGATGCACCGCGGACCCCGCAACGCAGGCAGCAGGCTACCAATCGAGCGTCGGCGGCGAGCACCGCTCGGCCGACCTTCAGCTCAACCTGCGCGCGGGCAACTGGCCCATCCCGCCGCACGCCGTGGCGTCCCTGTCCGAGTCGGTAGCGCCGTGGCGCTGCTCGACGTACCTGCGGATCACCGTCGACCGGTACACCGAACTGGCGATGCCGGTCGAGTCCGCCGCACCGCTCCTGGCGGCCCTGTCGGCGCTCGTCGCCTCCGCGATGACCGACGAGGAGGCGAACCGGTGAGCCGGGTAGACAACGCGATCCGGGCGGCAGCGGGCTTCACTGTCGTCGGACTGGCTGGCATCGCCGGTGCGATCTCCTACAGCCACATGGCCGAACTCGCCGAGGCGCACGGCGAGCACAGTTGGCGGGCGCACATGTTCCCGCTGTCGGTCGATGGCATCGAGATCGTGGCGTCCCTGGTGCTGCTGGCCGACAAGCGCGCCGTGCGCCGCTCCGGGTACCTGCCGTGGGCGGCGCTGATCGCCGGCACGGCGGCGAGCTTCGCCGCCAACGTCGCGGTGGGCGGCTCGGACTGGATCGGCCGCGCGGTGTCCGGCTGGCCCGCGTTCGCGTTCCTGATCGCGGTCAAGCTCCTCTTCGGCCTGCTCGACCACCCGACAGCCGAACCGGCCGCCGAGGCGGAAACCGAGCCCGTCCGGGTGACCGCGCTGATTCCCGAGACACCTTCCGGGACGGTCCCCCTCGTCCTGGACGGTCCCGCCCGTCCCGTCCTGAACGTCGGGGACGACCGAGGCACGCGGGACGATCACCCAACCGAGTCGGACGGCCCGGCGGACGGCCGGAGCGACGCTCAGCCAATCGCAGAAACGGCGCCCACGCCGGTGCCGGTACTGCCGTCCACGCTCGACGTGTCGGCGTTGCTGCCCGCGGCCCGCGACGCCCGGAACAAGCTGCTCAGTGCGGGGCGTTCGGTAAGCCGTGACGCTCTGGCCCGACAGCTGCGAGCTGATGGCCATGCCGCCTCGAATACTCGCGTTTCAGCAGTGTTCAAGGCGCTCGCGGCTGAGGCGTTGCCCGACGAACCTGCCGCGTAGCGCGCTGACATCGACGGCCGGCAGCCCCGCCCTGGGGCTGCCGGCCGTTCCTACACATTGAACAACCTGGGCGGCGCGGCAGCGGTCCGCGACTCCGCACGGTCGCCCACCTCGTACTAGCGGCCCGCGCGGCCCGCATCAGTTTCACCGCTGCTGGCCGGTCACTGTCGCGGGACAACCCCGCCGAGGGCATGCGCGAAGGCGGGCGCGGCGTGTCCAACGAACGGGCCTCACTCCTCGTCAGATTCATGGCCACACCTGTCAGCCGACACGGGTGCGACAGACGTAGATCCAGTGGCGCCACTGTCCAGAACTCGGACAGGACAGGTACCGTCGTGGTCAGTGGTGGGAACGAAAGACGCCGGCCTATTGGGAGCGATGCCATGCCCCGACGAAAGGTTAGCGCCGATCCGGCTTTTGGGGGACGGCTTAAGCAACTGCGCGAGCTGCAAGGCATGTCGTTGCGCCGACTCGGCAAGGCTGTCCACGTCTCTCACGGACATCTGTGGGACCTTGAGGCGGGCACCAAACGCCCGAGCGTTCCTGTAGCCGCACTGCTAGACGCTGCCCTCCAGGCTGGAGGACAACTGTCCGCCATGGTGCGGCTGGTGTCAGCCGACAGCACTTCGCGGCCTGTTGGCGCCGAAGTTGAGGCGGCAGTTGCTCCCGGTGGACTAGAGTTCGCGCCGGATTGGCGACATGGCGTTGATATCGCTTTGGACTTGTGGCGGGAAGATATGCAAAGGCGAGACCTCCTACGCGGAGCCGGATTTAGTGCATCGATATTTCTAGCCCCCGCCATGCGGTGGCTTACTTCACCGCTGGATGAACGGCCGGCAGGTGCAGGCGCTCGACTCATCGGTGATCCAGACATAGAAACCGTCCGTCGCATCACGGCTACCTATCGAACATTGGATAACCAATTCGGAGGCGGCCACATTCGCGATAGCGTCATCCGCTTTCTCGGCAATGATGTCGAGGAAATGCTGAACGGGCGATATGATCCAACCACGGGCCGCGCCCTACTATCTGCGGCTGCGGAAGCAACGCAATTGGCCGCTTGGACATCATATGACGCCGGAATGCACGGCTTGGCGCAGCGCTACATGATTCAAGCGCTGCGATTGGCTGCCGGCGCCGGTGATCGCGCCCTCGGCGCGGAGATCCTCGCGGCAATGAGTCATCAGGCGGCCTACATGGGCGCCTCCGCAGAAGCTGTTGACCTTGCTCGCGCCGCGGGCAGAGCGGCAACCGAGGCTGGAATCGCAGCAATCCAAGCAGAGTCAGCCGTGCTTGAAGCTCAAGGCCACGCGGTGGGCCGTAACGAAGCGGCGTGCGGCGCAGCTTTGAACAGGGCTGAGAAGGTGTTCGACAAGGCAGATCGGGCCAGTGATCCGCAGTGGATCGGATACTTCGATGAGGCTTACCTCGCGGCGAAGTTCGCGCACTGCTTCACTGCCCTTGGTCGGGGTGATATAGCGCAGCGTTTCGCTGTGCGGTCGCTGGACATGGACGGCAGGCATTACGCGAGAGGGCGGCAGTTCAACTTGGCACTGCTGGCAGTTGCCCACGTCCAGTCAGGTGAACCCGAAGAGGCGAGTAAGGTTGGAATGCAGGCGTTGGAGGCGGCAGAAGGTCTGCATTCGTCGCGGGCGCGGGATTATCTCGCAGACCTTGCCGACCGCCTTGCAAAACATGTTGGTCTGCCCGCCGTGCGGGAATTTGCTGAGCTAGCACGGCCGGTACTCCAGTCCAGCTAAAGTCTGCCAGTCGCCTTCAGTAGCAAGACGGCGAGCAGGCCGGATATGGTACCCGCTCCTATGATCTCGCCGCTCTCCATGAGTTGCTGAACCCGGTCGAGCGGAATCCAGTCGATGGCTTCTGCCTCGTTGATGTCTGGCGCCTCGCCCGTGAAGTCCGCGCCGCGGGCGAGGAACACCGCATTCTCCTGATCGATCGTCCCCACCATCGGCTGGAACGTCACGATTCGTTCCATGTTCCGCGGTCGCCAGCCGGTTTCCTCTTCGACTTCTCGCGCCGCGCACGACGTTGGGTCCTCTGAGGGATCTAGATAGCCTCCAGGCAGCTCCCACACCCAGCGGTTCAGAATGAATCGGTGCCGCCACATCATCAAGACACGCTCGGCATCGTCTAACACAATGACCATTGCGGCGCCCGGCACCCGCAATACGTATTGTTCAAATCGAACGCCATCCGGCAACTCCACGTCGGCAACGCTCAGGACAGCGCGCCGGGTGTCGTCGATGATGCGCTCGCCGTGGATCGTCCACTCGCTGGCGCGCTTCGGCTCCGTGGTCATAGACGAACACTATCCGGCGTACGCCGATCGGGTACGCCGCAGGTGAGTGTCGGCTGACAAGCGGCTTACGGCGTTCCCCTTTCAATTCACCGGCTGCGACGGCAAGGCTACTGATCGAAAGGTGTCGTGACCAGGTGCGCAGCCTTGCTGGCTAACGCAGTTACAGGGGTCACACCCGGCACCGATCACCGAGTCCCCCCGCCGCTTCGCGACGCATGGGCCGTGGCAGCGGGTGAACAGGCTGGGCGCACCGCCTTGTGGGCGGGCGGCGCTGTTGAGGCGGTGCGCCCGGCCGCCTGGAGATCGAGAGGGAGCCATGAGCACCTATCGAGGCGTGGGTTCGATCGAACGTGCGCAGGCGGATCTTGACCGTCATGTGATGTCGTGCGGCGACGGCCTGTGCGTTGCTTGCGGTGTGCCGGGTCCGTGTGAGGCGCGCGAGCGGGCGGCGCGGTTGTTCCGCCCGTCGCTGCGGTTGCCTCGGCGGACGCCGGGTGCGTCGCGGCCGGAGCTGGTGGGAGCGCGGCGGGTCAGCGGCGCCGGTCTGGCGCGGGCGAGCTGAGGCGGCTTGCGGTGCCTACACGACGGGTTGAGTCGACGGTGCGGCCGGGTGACGTCGTGTACGTCGGTTCGGCTGCGAGCCCGCAGTTCGCTGCGGGGAACGGGTTCTGCTTCCGGGTGATCCGTACCCATGACTGGACCACGTCGTGGGAGGGCTGGGCGTGGCTGGACGGCTACCAGCTCAACGCGGCCGGTGATGCGGTCGAGCGCCGGTCGATCTATGTCGACCTGATGGGGCTGCCTGCGGCGGTGCTGCCGCCGAAGCGGCGGTGAACGGGTGTGGTGTCGGCGCGCCGCTGCGGAGTGCGCCGACACCACACCAAGGGGCAGGAACGTGACCGATTGAAAAGATAATGGTTAAGGAAATT
>NZ_JBFAZW010000138.1:0-23359 GCF_040682015.1 Dactylosporangium sp. NPDC051485 | reverse complement strand
TCAGCTGCAGGCGGGGAGTTTCGGGGCGATGTCGTTGGGGACGAAGCCTTCGCAGAAGTCGGCGCTGCCGAGGTTCAGCGGACGCCAACGCGCGCCGGTGGGGTCGAAGTTGAAGACGATCTGGGTGGTCTGGTGCTGCCCGTCGTAGGCGGTGCCCGCGATGGCGTATCCGCTGGCACACGCGACGTCCTGCAACGCGGCCGGCTTCGCCGCGCGCTGGTAGAAGTCCGGGCTGTCGTGCAGCGCGCTCAACAACGCCGCCGCACTGACCGGGCACGGATCCGCGGCCGGCCTCGTGGCCGGGCTGCCGGCCCCGGACGGACGGGCGGCGGGTTTGGCCCCGGCCGCCGGGCTGGTGGAGGGGCCAGGAGAGCCGGGAGTGCTGGGAGTGCTGGGAGTGCTGGGAGTGGCCGGCGTTGATGCCTGCGGGGTGAGCGCACCGGTTGTGGCGGGCGCGGCGTCGGTGGCCGGGCGGCGGTCGGAGGAACAGCCGGTGAGGGTGGACAGTCCGACAACGGCCGCGGCCGCGCACATGGTGGTGGCCAGGGGCCGCAGTGACGTCAACATCGGGCGCTCCAATTCGTGCGGTATAGGAATGCTGGCTGCATGGTCGGGAATTGCCGTGAACGAGTCACCGGCCTTTTGTGTAGCGCGCGGTTTGTTGCCTTGATAACGTCCGTCCGGCAGACTCAAACAGACATGGCTTCGCCCCGGTTCGATAGTGTTGGTTGGTGTCACCGGACGCTTCCCGGTGTTCCACCCGGGGCGTTTCCTGCCCCGGTGAGGAATACTCTTCCCGGTCCTGGAGTGGACGGGAAGGCCTTTCAGGTGTCCCCTTCCGGCCTGACCGGAACCGTCCACACAGCAAACCCAGATCAGCGAAATTCCCGGCCCACGACGGACACGGGAATACCATCCAGGGTCAGACAATGAGGTGATCTCAATGACGGTCGTCAACCGCAGCCGGGACGCGCATCCGATGCACCTGCACGGCCCTCAGGTGCTGGCACTGCGGTACAACGGCCGCGCCTCACCGGAAGTCCACTGTGGATGGACACGTTCGATGTGCAGCCGGGCGAGGTGTGGGAGGTCGCGCTGCGGGTCGACAACCCGGGCGTCTGGATGCACCACCGCCACAACCTCAAACACGCGGGGTACAGCGTGCCGGCCAACGGCGCGGACGTGAACCGGACCAACCTGCGTGACGTCGACGAGGTGGTGGCCGGGCGGCGCGGGTCTGCAGCGGGGTCCTCGGCCGGCCGGTGCGCTACGAGGGCGAATCAAAAACGCGATCCCTCCCGGAGGAGGAACCGCGTTTGACCTGCACTTTCCTTTGTAGCGGGGACAGGATTTGAACCTGCGACCTCTGGGTTATGAGCCCAGCGAGCTACCGAGCTGCTCCACCCCGCGTCGGCTGAGAGGAATACTACCGGACCGGGCCGCAGGCCCCAAATCGTTTGGAACCGGGGGCGGTGCCCGGCGGGCCGCTCAGAATCCGCTGTGGAAGATGGCGTGCGTAAAGAGGCGGGAGACGAACCAGCTGTGTCCTTCCAGGGCCGGCTCGTAATCACCCCCGGGCGGGAAGCCGTTGGGGTTGCGGAGGTTCTCGGTGGAGAGATACACCTCCGAGTTCCCGGCGGGCATCGCCACGAGGGATCGGGAGTTGTCGGTCGAGTAGATTTCGTAGCCGTCGGACAGGCCGGCGTAGGTGCCCGATCCGCCCGGCCTGGGTTTGCCGTTGAAGGCGCTGAAGCCGGCCGCCGGGTTGTGGTAGCCGCCGCCGTAGCGGCGCAGGCGGTCGCGTAGCTCGGCGTAGATGCCGGCGGGTGCCTGAGCCTCGCGCCGTGGATCGTCTACCTTGCCGGCACGCTGCCCGACCGCTTCGACACCGGGCAGTGGCGGCTGGCCTGGGTGGGGTTCGACATTGCGTTGCTGTGCCTGCTGGGCTGGGCCGGCTGGCTGGGTTGGCGCCGGCACACCGCTACCGTACCGGTCCTCGCCGCGACGGCCGCGCTGCTGTGCTGCGACGCCTGGTTCGACGTACTGCTGGGCTGGCGCGCCGCCGGCTGGACGCAGACCATCGCGCTGGCCCTGGTCGAGGTGCCGATGGCCGGCCTCCTGCTGCTGCGGGCACGTCACCTGCTGGCCGGCGGCATGGTGACCCGCCGGCTCACGCTCACCGACCTCGACCTGCACACCGATACGACCGCCCAGCGGGTGCTGCGCGCGTACCTGACCGAGGCGGAGCTGGCCCAGTTCGAGGCCGAGTACCTGGACCTGCTCCTGCGGTACGCCCAGCGCCGCGACGCCGCGTCCGACGGCGTGCGGCCGGTCGCGCTGCGCTGCTACGCCTTCCCGCAGACGCTGCTCGACGAGGTGGACCAGAGCGCGAAACCCTGACGGCACACCGTAGCTTCGCGCTCATGCAGCAGCACCGCGCGGGAACGCGGCCCGGTCACCCTGATCCCGGGCCCCGATCAGGGTGCCGGCAGGTGGCCGGTTTCTGACGCGCGCAGGGCCGGTATGACCTCCTTGGCGATGAGCTCCTGCTCCGCAACGGTGGCGACGGCCAGGAGCAGGGCGGTGAAGCCGGCCGCGATCACCTCGCGGAGCTGAGCGATGACCGCGTCCAGGCTCCCGACGACGGCCTGTGGCGTCGGTTCCAGGGACGGATCGATGCGGACGACGATGTTGCAGGCACAGACGATCGAGTCAGGGTCGCGGCCCGCCGCGATGGCCGCGGCACGCACGGCGGCTCGCATCTGCCGGGCCCGGTCGAGCCCGATTCTGCCCAGGGACGGTATCCAGCCGTCGGCGAGTTGTCCGGTGAGGGCGAGCGCGCGCGGTCCGTACGCGCCGAGCCAGATCGGGATCCGGTGTCCGGGCCGGGGGTCGATCCGCGCGTCGGTGACGTCGAACTCGCTGCCGTGGAAGGTGGTCGCGGGCTGGGTCCAGAGGCTGCGGATGATGGTGATCGCCTCGCGCTGACCGGTGATCTTCTGGCCGGGTGTGCGTTCGGGGAGGCCGAAGGCGTGGAACTCCTCGTCGAATCCGCCTCCGCCGAGGCCCAGCACGAAGCGGCCGCCGCTGATGCGGTCGAGGGTTTCCGCTGTCTTGGCGACGACGGGCGGGGGGCGGTACGGCAGGGCGAGCACGTTGGTGCCGAGTTCGATGCGGGTGGTCCTGCCGGCCAGCCAGGCGAGCGCGGTGAAGGGTTCGATCGTGGGTCGGTGGCTGTGCAGGTGGTCGCTGAGGGTGAACAGGTCGTAGCCGAGCTCGTCGGCGCTCTGGGCGAGGTCGAGCGTCTGGGACGCGGACAGCCCGCCGACCGCCCCGCCGGCACCGAACACCAGCCGCGGCTCGAACAGGGCGCTCACATCGCACCTGCCGGTAGCGGCCCGACGGCGATCGACCGGGCGGGATCGGCGGACCAGGCCGACCAGGAGCCCGGGTAGAGCGCGGTGTTGTCGATGCCGGCCAGTTCGAGCGCGAGCAGGTCGTGGCATGCGGTCACGCCACTGCCGCAGTAGACGATGACCTCGGCGCCGGGGTCGATCCCGAGCGTGCCGTAACGCTCCCGCAGCCGGTCGGGGGTGGCGAAGGTGCCGTCCGGTGTGAGGTTTGCCGGCCACGGGGCGTTCTTCGCGCCGGGGATGTGGCCGGAGCGCACGTCGGTGGGGAGCACGCTGTCGCCCGAGTAGCGCTCGGGGGCACGGGCGTCGAGCACGACGGCGGTGCCGTCGGCGACGGCCCGCTCGACGTCGTCCGCGGTCCGTAGCCGATCGGCCGGCCACTCGACGCTCGCGCGCCGGACCGGCGGGAGGGTGACCTGTCCGGTGTCGAGATCGCCCTGCCAGGCGGCCAGGCCCCCGTCGAGGAGTGCCGCGGGCCGGCCGAGCCGGCGCAGCAGCCATACCAGGCGGGCGGCGTAGGCCCCGCCGGAGTCGTCATAGGCGACGACCGTGACCGTGTCGGGGATGCCGAGTCCGCCGAGGGATCGGGCGAAATCGGCCGGGTCGGGAAGGGGATGACGTCCGGCCCGCGGGTCCGCCGGCGCGGACAGGACGGTGTCCACGTCGACCCAGATCGCGCCCGGGATGTGGCCGGCGAGGTACGCCTCCCGGCCGCTGCGTCCGTCGAGGTACCAGCGGACGTCGGCGACCACGACGCGGTCGAGGGAGCGGCGTAGCCAGCCCGCGTCGACGATCGGGCGGAGATCGGCGAGGGTCAGTGGGTCGTCGGTGCTCATCGGCGGCTCCTGCTCAAAGATTGATTCATTCCTTGCGATGGATGTGTTCCGGATGCAGGCGCAGGAGCACCCGCTCCCCGCCGGCGGGGCGCAGCGTGGGGCTGCCGGTCCACTTGGTGAAGGTGGTGTGGGCGAGCCGCACGGCGGCGGCTCCGGTCTCGGCGCCGACGACGCGGCCGCGGATCTCGATGTACCGGCGAGGGTTCGCGGCGTCCAGGAGCAGGATCGTGGCCCGGGGGTCGGCGAGGACGTTGCGGTACTTCTGCCGGCTTGTCTGGGTACCGATCAGAATGTGGTCGTCGTCGGCGTGCGGCCAGACGATGCTGAGCTGGGGCTGGCCGGTGGGCATGAGCGTGCTGAAGAACCCGAGGTTGGTGCCGGTTGCGAGCTCGCGGACGTCCCGGTCAAGCACCCGCGCTCACCGCCGGGGTCGGGGCCCTGCCGGCAGCGCCCGCCGGGCCCGGGAGGTGCGGGAGGACATCGGAGGCCACCAGTTCTATTGCGGTGTGCACGTCCGCGTACGGGATGCCGCCGATGTCGATGGCGAGCAGGTGCAGGTCGTGTCCCCACAGTTCGTGCAGCCGGCCGAGCTTGTCGAGGACCTCGGCGGGACTGCCGCACAGGGCCGGCCCGTCGGCGCCGATGTAGGCGTCGAAGTCGAAGGGGCCGCGGGCCGGGCCGTGTGACGGAGTGTTGACCGACAGGTAGCTGTTGATGTGGTCCCGCCACAGCGACCGGGCGGCCTGGGACGTGCGGGCGACGAAGGCGTGGCTGGCCGCGCCGAGCCGGCCCGGCTCGTCCGGCCGGCCGCTGCCGGTCCACTTCCGGCGGTACCCGGCGAAGACGTCGACGAAGTCCAGCGGCGGGCGGGCGGTGGTGCCGACCACCATCGGCAGGCCGTGCGCGACCGCGAGGTCGATGGAGTCGGTACCGACGCCGGCGCTGATCCACAACGGCAGGCGGTCCTGCGCGAGGCGGGGCTGGAGACGGACCTCGTGCAGCGGTGGCCGGAACTGCCCGGTCCAGCTCACGCGCTCCTCCTGCCAGAGCCGCGTCAGCAGCTCGACGCTCTCGCGTTTGCGGGCCGCCTTGCTCTGCGGGTCCTGTCCGAAGACCGCCCACGGCTCGGGGAAGAACGAGCCGCCGGCGATGAGTTCCAGCCTGCCCTCGCTCAGCAGGTCCACCAGCGCGTAGTCCTCGGCCACCAGCACGGGGTCGCGGTTGGCGAGCAGCGTGGTCCCGGTCGCGAGCCGGATCCGTGAGGTGTGTTCGGCGATGGCGGCCAGGACGATCGCGGGCGACGGGATGACGTCGCGGTCGCCGAAGTGGTGTTCGCCGACGGTGTACCAGGAGAAGCCGAGTTCCTCGGCGATGGGCGCGGCCCGCACGACGTCGCGCAGGCGCTCCCGCTGGGTGAGCACGGTACCGGTGGCGGGATCGGGCAGCAGGCTGCCGAAGGTGATCAGTCCAAGTTCCACGATGGGTCCTTCTGGTTGGGGATCGCGTCGAGCAGCGCCCGCGTGTAGGGGTGGCGGGGCGCGGCGAAGATGTCGTCGGTGGTGGCCAGCTCGACCAGCCGCCCACCGCGCATCACGGCGACACGGTCGGCGATCTGGCGCACGACGGCGAGGTCGTGGGAGATGAAGAGGTACGTGAGTCCGTAGCGCTGTTGCAGGTCGACCAGGAGCTGCAGGATCTGCGCCTGGACCGTGACGTCGAGGGCAGACACGGGTTCGTCGCAGACCAGCAGGTCCGGGTTGAGCGCCAGCGCACGGGCGATCGCCACTCGTTGTCGCTGTCCGCCGGAGAGCTCCGCCGCCCTGCGCCGGCGGATGCCGGCCGGCAGCGCAACGCTGTCCAGCAACTCCCCGATGCGCTGTGCACGGCCGGCCCGGTCGCCGATGCCGTAGTTGCGCAGCGGTTCGCCGACGAGTTCGTCGACGGTGAAGTAGGGGTTCAGCGACGCGTAGGGATTCTGGTAGATCAGCTGCACGCGGCGGTGCACGGTGCGCAGGTCGCGCCGTCGCAGCGCGGTGATGTCGCGCCCGTCCAGGCGGATCGTGCCGGTGTCGGGGCGGGCCAGGCCCAGGATCAGCCGGGCGAGGCTGGTCTTGCCGGATCCGGATTCGCCGACCAGGCCCAGCGTGGTGCGTGCCGGGATGGTGAAGCTGACGTCGTCGACCGCCGGCCGGGCCGGCCGATCTCGCCCGCGAGTCCGGTGGGCGGGGTAGCTGAGGCCGAGGTGGTCGACCGTCAGGAGCGGTCCGGGCGCCGGAGCTTCCGCCGCCGGCGGCGCGGCTGGGGCCGATGGCCGCAGTCTGCGGCTGTGCAACCCGGGGGCGTCGGCGATCAGGCGGCGGGTGTAGCCGGTCCGGGGATCGGTGAGCACCTCGCTGGTCGGACCGGCTTCGACGACCTGCCCGTGGGACATGACGACGACGTGCTGGGCGCGCTGCGCGACCACGGCCAGGTCGTGGGTGACGAGCAGGATCGCGAGGTCGCCGGTGGACACCAGGGTGTCCAGGTGGTCGAGGATCTGCCGTTGCACGGTGACGTCGAGGGCGGAGGTGGGCTCGTCGGCGATGAGCAGTGCGGGCCGGGCGGCGGTGGCCATGGCGATCAGGACCCGTTGGCGCAGGCCGCCGGAGAGCTCGTGCGGGTACTGCCGGGCCCGGGCGGCGGCGTCGGGGATGCCGGCCTCGGCGAGCAGCTCGACGGCCCTGTCCGGCGCGGTGGCTCTCGTGGCGAGGCCGTGGATGCGCAGCACCTCGGCGACGTGCCGGCCGATCGGCGTGAGCGGGTCCAGCGACACGGCGGGGTCCTGCGGTACCAGCCCGATCTGGGCTCCTCGGATGTGCTGCCATGCGCGCCGGCTCAGGCCGACGAGTTCCTGCCCGCGCAGGCGGATGCTGCCCGCTTCGATGCGCCCGGTCGGGGGCAGCAGGCCGAGTACGGCGTGTGCGGTGCTGGTCTTGCCCGACCCGGACTCCCCGACGACGGCGGTGATCTGCCCGGCGGTCACCGTCAGGCCGGCCCCGTCGACGGCGCTCACGCGACCCGACCGGCTCCGGTACGTCACCCGCAGGCCGCGGACCTCCAGCACCTGGCGTGGCTCGGTCATGCGCGGCTCCGTTCGGTTTCCAGTGCCCGTGAAAGCCGGTTCGCGGCGAGCACCACGACCCCGACGGTCAGCCCCGGCAGCGTGCTCAACCACCAGGCCGTCGCCAGGTAGTTACGGCCCGACGCGACGAGGGCACCCCATTCCGGCGCGGGCGGTGGCGGCCCGTAGCCGAGGAAACTCAGGGCCGACACGGCCAGGACGACCAGGCCGAAGTCCAGCGCGGCCAGCCCGAGCACCGGGCCGACGACCGCGGGGGCGACGTACCGGGCGAGGATCCGCCACCAGCGGGCCCCGCAGAGGGCGGCCGCCTCGACGTGGACCGCCGTACGGATCCGGAGAACTTCAGCCCTGGTGAGCCGGGAGAATCCGGCGACGCTGGTCACCGCGACCGCGACCGCGATGTGGAGGGTCCCGCCGCCCAGCGCGCTGATGATCAGCAGCGACAGCAGCACGGACGGAATCGACAGGGTGATGTCGACGATCCGCGATATCACCACGTCGGCCGTGCGCCCGAAGTAGCCGGCGGCCAGCCCGAGCAGCACGCCGGCGGCCGACGCGATGGCGGTCGCGGCGAGCGCGGTCCCCAGCGACAGCCCGGCGGCGTGCACGACCCGGGCGTAGACGTCCCGGCCCAGTTGGTCGGTGCCGAACGGGTGCCGGCCGCTCGGGGGCTCGAGCCGCTGTTGCGCAACGCCGGCGGTCGGCGACTGGCCGCCGAACCAATCCGGCGCCAGGACCCAGCCCATGGTCAGCAGCAGGACCAGGACGGAGAGTACGAGACCTGGACGGCGCGCCGCTGCGCCCGCCACCCGGCGCGCCCGCGCGGCGATCGGCGAACTGTCGATCATGCCGGTGTCCCCGCTGTCCGGGTGGTGGCGTGGATGCGCGGGTCCAGGATCGGGTACAGCAGATCGATCGCCAGGTTGACCAGCGCGAAGGCGAGGGCGGCGACCACGACGGCGCCCTGCACGACCGGGAGGTCCTGCTCGCCGACGGCGGCCTGGGTGATGCGCCCCAGGCCGGGCCGGGAGAACACCGTCTCGACCACGACGGCACCGCCGATGAGGTGTCCGACCAGCAGCCCGGCCGCGGTCACCGCGGGGATGGCGGCGTTGCGCAGTCCGTGCCCGACCACCAGGCGCCACGCGCCGGCCCCGCTTGCGCGCAGCGTGTCGGCGTACGGCTGCAGCAGCGTGTCGTGCAGGCTCTTGCCCAGCACCTGCGCCACCAGCGCCGCTCCCGGTAGCGCGAGCGTGCACGCCGGGAGCACGAGTCCGGTCAACCCGGTCGAGCCGAACGACGGGAAGACCCGCCAGCGGAAGGACAGCAGCTCCAGCAGTACCAGGCCGACCCAGAACGACGGCAGGGAGATCCCGACCGCGGGCAGCGATCGCAGCCACTGGCGAGCCCACGGTGCGCCGACGAGGTTGGCCGCGATCCCCACGGCGGTGCCGGCGACGAGGGAGAGCACGAGGGCCGCCGCGCCGAGCTGGAGGGTGGCCGGCAACGTTTCGCTGATCATTGCCGATACCGGCCGGCCGGTCTGGATCGAGGACCCGAAGTCGCCGTGCAGCGCGTCGGCCAGCGCGTCCCAGTACTGGACGGGCAGCGGACGGTCGAGACCCAGTCGGGCCCGTGTCTCGGCGACCTGCTCCGGGGTCGGTGCGGAGAACCCGTTGCGACCGGACAACATCAGTGCCACCGGGTCGCCGGGCAGCAACCGGATCGCAACGAAGGTCACCGTGAACGCCGCCCAGACCACCGCCGCCGCCTGCGCGAGCCGCCGTACCACATACTTACCCGTCCCATGCACCACTAATCGCATCGTCGATCGAGTTCCTCGTGTTGTCCGCCGGGGCTCAGGCCGTCAGCGCAGCCAGGCGTCGTGCAGGCCCAGCTGGGTCGAGGCGGTCGCCCGCAGGTCCCGCACCCGGTCGGAGACGCCGTGGACGATCGCGGTCTCGTAGAGCGGGACGGTGTCGGCGTGGTCGAGGATCCAGGCGACCGCGTTCGTCACCGCGGCCTGCCGGTCCTCGGCGGTCGTCGCGGTGGCCTGCTCCTCGAGGTACGTGTCCAGCTGGCTGGGCGGCAGGTGCCAAAGGTTGGCGCCTCTGGTGGAGAAGATGTTGCGCAGCACGTCCGGGTCGGCCCGGGTGACGGCGACGGCCGTGAGGTCGAAGTCCCCCGCCGACTGCCGGGACACATACTGCGCCGGCGGTACCACGTCCAGCACCACGTTCACGCCGATCGTGCGCAGCTGTTGCTGCACGTACTCGTTCGCCGGCGGCAGCGGTGCGGGGATCAGCCACCGCAACGTAAGCTGTTGGCCGTCCTTCACCCGGATCCCGTCGGGGCCCGGCGTCCAGCCCGACGCGGTGAGCAACTGCCGCGCGCCGTCAGGGTCGTAGGCCAGTTTGCTGCTCTGGTCGGCGTAGTACGGCGTGGTCGTGGCCAGCACGCTGGTCGCCGCCCGGACGTGCTCGTTGAACACGGTGCTGACCAGTGCGCCGCGGTCGACGCCCCGCAGCAGGGCCATGCGGATGTTCTGATCGGCGAGCACGCCGCGATGGTTCAGCGACAGCGGCGGCACCAGCCCGGGAGCCGCCTTGACCAGCAGATGGAAGCCGCGTCCGGCGAACTGACCCTGGTCGGTCGGTTGCACGTGCTCGGCGACCTGCACCTGGTCCGAGCTCAGCGCACCGGTGCGGGCGCCGGCTTCGGAGACGAAGTTGAACCTGATCTCATCCAGGTAGGCGGCGCCCTGGTTCGTTGCCAACGAGGACGGCCAGGCGTACTCCGGACGCCGCGCGAGCACGACACCCTGGTTCGGGGTGTAGCTTCGCAGCACGTACGGCCCCGAGCCGGCAACCTGGCCGCGGCAGCGGTCCGCGAGGGGCTTGGCCGCGGTGGCGATCGACAGGATGCCGAATCCGGCCGTGGAAGTAGCCTGCAGGAACTGCGCGTTCGGCCGCGCGAAGCCGATGTCGAAATGCGTGTCGTCGACGACGGCGGTGCCCGTGTAGCCCTGGATGTATGCGGCCGCGCCATTGGGCGGCAGCTTCGACAGCGCGTCGAAGGTCGCCTTGACCGCCGGTGCGTTGACGGGCGTCCCGTCGCTGAAGGTGGCCCCCGCACGGAGCACGAAGCTGAACTTGCGGGCGTCGGCGCTGGCCGTGAACGACTCCGCCAGCCAGGGCACGATCTGGCCCGTTCCGGGGTCCTGGGCGGTCAGCGAGTCCACCAGACTCCGGCCGATGTCCAGCGCCTGCAGCTGACCGGTCTGCTGAGGGTCCAGGCAGCCCGGGTCGGCACCGGCCGCGATCAGCAGGGTGCCACCGGCGTGCGGGCTCCCCTCGTCCCCGGAGTCGGAAGGGGCACTGGCGCACGACGCCAGCAGTCCGGCCAGGGCGAGCGTGGAGCTGGCGAACAAGGTCGGCCATCGACGCCGATCAGCGTACATCAATATCCTTCGAATCATGAGCCAATGGTTCGCATTGCAAATAACTCGCAATGCGAACCAAGTTAGTATGCGATGCGAACCACTGTCAACGTGAACTAACCTGGTGGGGTGGGAGTCACACGAGGGGCAGCATCACCCGACCTGGCCGAAGTGCTCGGGGCCGACGAGACCCTGACCTTCGCCGACACCCTGGTGCGTTGCACCCACCTGATCAACCACGTCTTCGCCGACGTGAGCCGCGAGCACGGACTCACACCGCAACGCACCCAGCTCATCTGCATGCTCACCCGCGGCCCGCTGCCGATGCGCGAGCTCGGCCGCCTGCTACACCTGGAGAAGTCGGGGCTCACCGGGCTCGTGGATCGCGTCGAGGAACGCGGCCTCATCGTGCGCCAGCCCGATGCCAATGACCGCCGGGCCTGGAACCTCGCGCTGACGCCGAGTGGCGCCACCATCGCCGCCGACTGCCACGCCGCCATCACGGCCCGCATCGAGGCACTCGCGGCCGACATCCCGGCACCCGCACGGAGCACCGTCGTTTCGGCACTGCAAGGTCTGCTGCAGGCGCACACCGCCATGACCGGCCGCCCCTGGAAGCTGCCGAGCTGACGCGGGCGCCTCAGGTCCGGCAGCGTCGGCGTCGACGCTGCCGGGATGCTGATCGGTGGGCGGATCTTGTCCGAGCATGACCCGTCATGGGTGTCGGACCGCGATGCCCCGGATATCGCAGGCGCGGCAAGTGCCCGGCGTCAATGACGATCCTCGGTCGTTTGGGTCACCAGTTCGCCGGTCGGGGCGGCGGCGGTCGCCGCACCCCGCACCGCGAAGAGCCCGACCGCGATGCCCAGCACCGCGGCGGCGGCCGCTAGCCAGAACAGGCTGGTGAACGTGGAGTCGGGCAACGGGCCGGTACCGGCGGAGGCGATGATTGCGGCGGCGAGCGCGGTACCCACGGCACTGCCGACGGTCCGGGCGATGTTGTTGATGCCGTTGGCCGTCCCGGTCCGGGCCAGCGGCACGATGTCGGCGATCAGCTTGGGCAGCGAGCCAATGACAAGCCCGGTCCCGGTACCGATGATCGTGTAGAACACGGCGTGCTGCCACATCTGGTCGTGGGCAAGGACGAGCAGCACCGATCCGACGGCGAACAGTACCCAGCCGCCGGCCAACGGCCAGCGCGGCCCCAGCGCCTTGGCGATCCGGCCGACTGCCATGCTCGCCGGCACGACGGCCAGCATCCCCGGCAGCATGAGCAGGCCGGCCACCGTGATGGTAGAGCCGAAGCCGACACCGGCAGCTTTCGGCAACTGCGCGTACAGCGGCAGGGCGAGGTAGAAGAAGTACGAGCCGGCACCGAACAGGAAAGCAGCGGTGTGCGTCATCAGCATCGGGCGGTTGCTCAGCTCGCCGATGTCCAGCAGCGCGTCGCTCCTGCTCCGCTCCACGGCGACGAGGACGACGAACAGGACCAGGCCAAGCGCGAACAGGCCGAGCACCCGACCCGACGACCAGCCCCACGACGGGCCCTTCGCCAAGGCCAGCAGCACCGCGACCAGGCCGCCGGCGAGCAGCACGGCGCCGGGAACATCCATCCCGCCCGAGGCGGTGTACGTGCTGGTGGGCACCCACAGCGCCGCCAGCAACAGACTCACCAGGGCGACCGCCGTACCGAGGACAAACAGGTACCGCCACGACAGGTGGTCGGCCAGCAGCCCGCCGACGATCAAGCCGGCACCCCCGCCGGCGCCGACCGCGCCCGACACCAAGCCCATCGCGAACGGCAGCCGTTTGGCGGGCAGGGCCTCACGCAGGATGGCCATCGACAGCGGAACCAGTGCCAGCGCGGCACCCTGCAGGACGCGTGCGGCAATGAGCTCGCCGATGTTCTGCGCGGCCGCGGCACCGGCCATCCCGATCGCGTAGACAACCAGGACTGCCAGTGTGACCTTTCGCCGGCCAAGCTGGTCGCCGAGCCGCCCCAGCAGCGGGGTCAGCACCGCGCTGGACAACAGGAACGCGGTGAGGATCCAGGCCGACGTGGTGGGAGTTGCGTGCAAGCGGACCTGCAGCAGCTTCAGTGCCGGCACCACCACGGTCTGCATGAGCGCGTATCCGAAGACAGCCACCACCAGCGCGACCAGGGCTCTTGTCCCCCCAGCGTCCGACCGTTCCTGCGCCGTCGCCATGACAACTCCTAGTTCGCTCAACGAAATGTTCGCAGTACGAAGTAAGTTAGTTCGCACTGCGAATCATTGTCAACCGGCTCAGGTCTCCTGCCATGCGTGGCAACGTGAGTGGTCCTGACTTCGAGCGGATACCCCAAGGACGAGGTCGTCGCGTGGTGCAACACCGGCTGCTGACCACAGATGGCGGGGCAGCGGCCGAAAGCGCCGCCCTCCGTCGCGGCCGGCCGCGCTACCGGCGCGGACCGGTCACTGCTTCGTGCATGCCGACCTGCGTTCGAACTCGTCATGACTGATGTACGCGTCGCTGAAGCGCACCCGGCCGTCGTGCAGCTCCGCGGGCTCGAACGTCTCGTACGCCTGCTCGTGAACGCCGGTGCGGAAGAGGGCCACGTACTCGGTCGCGGGGTCGAGCGGCGCGGCCAGGGGGACGTCGAGCGTTCCCCCGGGCGGCGCCTCGTCGCCGACGGTGAGCACTCCGGCGACGGTGGGCTTCGGGAAGCTCACCTGCCACACGGACGGCACGCTCTCGTCGAGCAGGTTGTCCTTCGTCGTGCGCCGCGGGATGATGCGCACGCGGGTCACCGGCGATGGCGGGCAGTCCGCGAGCCGCACCTGCAACGCCGAGCCGTCCATGAAGATCGCGACCGAGCTGTACGGCTCGCCCATGCACGCCGCCACGGCCGGCAGGGCCAGCACCAGGGCGGACACTGCTAGAAGCGGCCGGCGGACGTTGTGGGATGCGTGTCCTTGCCGCCGTCCTGCCGCCCGGCCCATCGCTCGAAGTGGTTGCAGGATCCTCCTCCGCTCAGCTTCTCGTCCACGACCCACAGCCTCGTGGACGATCGTCTCACGCGAAGGGGAAGCGCGCCCATCGTCGATGGGCGCGCCGAGACCGCTGTGCTTGATCGATCAGTGGTTCACCTGGAACCAAGGCTGCGTCCAGCCGAGGTACGTCTTGCCCCAGCGGCTTTCGATCGTGGCGATCGTGGTGACGGTCAGCGTGCCGTTGCCACCGATGTCGTTGGAGACGAACTGGCCACCGCCGATAGAGATCATCACGTGACCCGCACCACCGCTGAAGAACGCCAGGCCGCCGGCCGGGACACTGCGGCTACCCGCGTGCTTGTACCCCGACGGCACCGCGAGCCAGTGGTTGTACGCCGTGGTCGAGCCGGATGCGCTCCACCCGTACGCCAGGCCGACCACATGGTCGCACAAGCCGTCGTATTCGGCGTGGTAGGTGGTGGTCTCATGCGCCTTGGCCCAGGACACCGCCTCCGCGCAGGTATTCGGGTCACCGAGGCCGGAGGTCGAGCAGGCGGCGCCCGAGCCGAGGAACTGGTGCGAGGCGTTGTTGTTCTTCAGCGTCGCGTTGAGGTTTCCCTTGGCGCCCGCGGCGAAGTCCTGGTAACTGCCGGCGTAGTCGCTGTTGTAGTACACCCGGACGGTTTGGCTGGAGCGGTTCCAGACCGAGGCGGCGTTGTTCTTGATGCAGATGCCTTTGCCGTTGCCGGAGCCTTTGAAGTCGTAGCAGGAGGGTTGGGTGGTGCCGTAGTCGCTGACCGAGGTGGTGAAATCGGAGACGGAGCCGGCTTCGTCGCTGTTGTAGTAGTAGCAGAATTCGCCGCTGTCGCAGACGCCGTCACGGGCGGCCGCACTCGCGGGCGAGGCGACGGCGATGACCGGCGCGGCAAGTGCCAACGCCGTGGCGACGGTGGTGACGATCCGTTTGAGCATGGTCATTGCCCACTTTCCTTGTGTTGGTTCCGGGAAGCATTCGGTCCTGCGCCGGTCGACGCTCGTGAGCGCGGCGCTCAGCACCGCACGCTGGTGTACACCCAGCCGACGATCGGTCCGAGCGGATCGTCGCCGTAGGCGGGAGTTCCACCGGCCATGCCGATCCCGACCGCGCCGAGCACGCTCACCGCGACCGTCGCGCCGATGCGTTTCCTGTTCATGCGTCAACCTCCTTGTGCAGCGGAGACGGGTTGTGGCGTTCGGCGTCAGGAGAGGGACACGCCGCTGTAGTAGTGGTGCAGAATCGCCTGGTAGGTCTGACCCGAATTCGCGAGATCTCGCGAGCCGTACTGCGACAGCCAGTCCCCGTTCACCCAGCCGCCGCATGCGGTCGTGGTCGAGCAGTAATGCGCCTGCAGGATGTCGCCGCCGCGGGTCATCCGGACCGACCAGGTGCTGTCCACCGCGGAGGACGTCGACGCCTGCGCCGACGACGGCCGGTAGACCTGGTCGCCGGTGTCGTCCCGGACGTCGTAGCACTGTCCGCCCGAGGTCTTCCGGGTCGAGTGCAGCGCCCAGTACCAGCCGTAGCTCTTCACGGCGACGGCACCGGCCTGCAGCGAGGCGTCCGGCCAGCTCGGCACCCACTCGTTCGGGAGGACATTCTTGACGTACGTCTTGAAGTCGACCCTGTCGACCCGCCCGAGGCTGACCCGGTAGACCAGGATGGTGCTCGGCAGCTTGCTGTTGGTGCCGTCGGTGCTGCAGCTCGTGCTCAGCAGTTGGTGCGAGGCGTTGTTGTTCTTCAGCGTGGCGTTGAGGTTGCCCTTCGCTCCGGGTGCGAAGTCCTGGCTCGCTCCACCGAAGTTGCTGTTGAAGTAGACCCGCACGGTCTGGCCGGTCCGGTTCCACACCGACGCGGCGTTGTTCTTGACGCACAGGCCCTCGCCGTTGCCCGCGCCCTTGAACTCGTAGCACGACGGCTGGCTCGTGCCGTAGTCGTCCACGGAGCCGGTGAAGTCGGAGACCGAGCCGGCCTCGTCGCTGTTGTAGTAGTAACAGAACTCGCCGCTGTCGCAGTGCCCGTCCCGGGACGCCGCCGATGCCGGCGAGGCGACGCTCAGGATGGAGATGGTCATGGCGAGCGCGGCGCCGACGACGGCGAGGCTCTTGCGGAAGCTCACGATGTCCCCTCGTGGTGATGGAGCGGCATTCGGTTGATCGCGCCGGGCGTGGGTCACGAGCCGCGCTGGTACTGCTCCCAGGTTTCGATCGGGATCCGGGGACCGTCGTCCGGGCCACGGTTGGCCAGGCCGTTCAGGCCGAGGTAGTAGTCGCCGATCTGGTGCTGCGCCTCGCTGGAGAGGTCCGTGTCGTTGATGGCCGCGGCGTGGATGTGCCACGGCCAGTCGCCCTGACTCGGGTTGCGGACCCAGGCGGCGAAGCCGACCTGGCGCAGGGCCCGGGCGACCTCGGTGCGCTGGGCCGCGGTCATGCCGGTGACCGAGATGTCCACCACGCCCCCGCCGTCGTGCGTACCGGCCGAGGTCGGGTCGCCACCCGGGTTGTACGAGCCCTGGGAGAGCACCAGGCTGTAGCCGAGCAGGCGCTGGGCCTCGGCCAGCATCGCCTGCGTGCGGGCGTCGACGACGAACCCGTCACGCTGGACCTTCGCGCCCGGACCGATCGTGTTGCTGACGGTGTACCGGTTCAGCCCGAGCTTCGTCAGCGACGTCGTGCCGGGCAGCCCGTTCGCGGCCAGGCCGGTGTAGCCGAGCGAGCGCTGGTAGGCCGCGTACGCCGCGATGGTCTCGGTGCCGAAGTAGCCGTCGACCCATTGCGCGCTCAGGAGGTTCTTGGCCTGCAGCGCCTGCTCGACGGCGAGCACGGAACTCTTCGCGCCCGGGGTCAGCGTGTGGTCGGCGCGGCGGGGGTCGATCTGGGCGGCCAGGACCGTGGCCTCCATGTTCACGACAGGCAGCGCGGCTGTAGCGCCCGATGTTGCGGCCCGCGCGGGGGCCGGGACACTGACGGCCACGCAGAGTGCGGCGAGCCCGACGGCTAGCCAGGGACGGCGCATGGTCGATTCTCCTCGTCAGCAGGTGTCTCATGTGGACGACATCACTGTGCGAGGAGGCGTCTGCTGTTCGGTACCCCCGCTGATCTGTCAGATCTGTCAAACGCCATCGACCTGCATGAACGCGGTGTTGTCAGCTTGGCCGGCACCCGGGACTGACATCGAGCGTTCGAGTCCCGACCGCCGGCCGGGCGGCGACTCGCGGGGGGTTGACCGCAGGTGCCGCCCGGCGCGCTCAGGCGACGACGGTGACCATGAAGTACACCGGCCGGCGGCTGGGGAAGTAGGCTTTCCCGGACTCGTCGACCATCTTCCAGCTCACCCAGCATTCCGCGGGGCGGCTCGGCGCGGTGACCGGAACACTGATCATCACCTGCTGGCCGGGTGGGGTGTCGCCGATGGCCACCCGATCCGGCGCCTGGCAACCGTCATCGTCACCGGTGGGGTTCATCCGGGCGAGGAAGCGGCCGTGCCAGTCGACCGTCCCCACGTTCGCGAGCGCCCAGACCTTGACGAAGTGGGTGTTCACCTTCACCTGCGTGCCGTCGGGGATGGTGACGTCGGCGACGAACTTGCTCGAGTCGCCTGGAATCAGCGAGTCCGAGAACGGGGACGATGACGGGGACGATGACGGCGGCGCCGCGCTGGAGCCGCGCGCGGGCGACCGGCCGTGGACGGTGATGCCCAGGACCACGACCAGCGCCGCCACACCCGCCGCGACGGCGAGCCACGGCAACCGGTGCCGTCGCGCACGCGGGCCCTCGTCCGCGGCGGCCACGACGACGTCGGTCGGCAGGGTGTCCACAGCCGCCGGGGCGTGGGCCTCGGCCGGGGAATCGGCGGTGGCCGCCGTCAGGTCGCCGTCCGGGACGGCGTGGACCGTCGCCGGGCGTTGCGCGTCCTCCCATCGGCGCCGCCACTGCACCTCGTCCGCCTCGCAGGCGCGGACGAACTCGCGGGTGGTCTCCCACGAGGGAAACCTGGTCCCGGCGGCAGCCTCGTGCAGCGTCGTGTGCGAGATCCTGCCCGATCGGGCGGCCATCTTCCGGAATGACGGGTTGCCCGCGGCGGTCCGTAATGCCCGCAACTGCCCGGCGAACTCCTGGGCGGTCACACCGTCTTGAAGCGACTCGGCGGCAGCACGCTGGTCTTCCATCCATCCCCCATGTCAGACACCACTGTCAGGAGTTTGTCAGGCCGCGTAAGAGCGTACCGAACGCAACTGGACGGGCATCAATGTGATGAACGTGACATCGATGCACATCGAGGGCATGCAACGACGAGCGGTTCACGTCCGTCGACGCGGCCGGGCGGCGCGGCGACGTTCCCCGCCGTCATCACAGGCCGGTCGCTGCCGCCGGGGAACTGGCGCGGTTCCAGACCGACCTGACAAGGCACTACTCGCGGGGTGAGGAGCATCCCGCGGCGTTGCGGTACCGATGAAGGGCGCCTCCAGGATCTCCGCGCGCTCCGCGGCCTTGAGGAAGCCCGCCAAACAACCATCGGAACCGCTTGCCGAAGTACGGCGAGGTCCTCACCGAGAGGCGAGATGAGCAGCTACCGAGTCGCACAGGTGACCGAACCCAACGGCACGTTCGAACTCGTCGAACGACAGCTGCCGCAGCCGGGTTACGGCCACGTCAGGATCGCTGTCGAGGCATGCGGCGTCTGCCACTCGGACGCGGCCTTCGTGAGTGCTGGACTACCAGGCGTGTCGTTCCCGGAAGTACCGGGGCATGAGATCGCCGGGCGCATCGAAGCGCTGGGCGACGGCGTTCAGGAGCGCGGCTGGCAGGAAGGCGATCTGGTCGCGGTCGGCTGGTTCGGCGGCAGTTGCGGGCACTGCAAGCCCTGCCGCCAGGGCGACTTCATCGTCTGCCGGAACCTGAAGGTCCCCGGCTGGACCTACGACGGTGGATTCGCCGAGAAGGTGATCGCGCCCGTCGACGCCCTGGCCCGCATCCCCGATACAGTCCCAGTGACCGACGCGGCACCCATGGCTTGCGCCGGCGTGACCGTCTTCAACGGGCTGCGGCGCAGCTCCGCCCGGCCGGGAGACCTCGTCGCCGTGCTCGGCCTCGGCGGGCTGGGGCACCTCGGGGTGCAGTACGCGGTCGCGATGGGCTTCGAGACCGCGGCGATCGCGCGCGGCCCCGAGAAGGCCGCCTTCGCCAAGCAGCTGGGCGCCCACCACTACATCGACAGCACCTCCGTCGCCTCGGTCGCCGGGGCCCTGCAATCCCTCGGCGGCGCCAACGCTGTCCTGGCCACCGCCGGCAATTCGGAAGCCATCACCGCCACCGTTGACGGCCTCGCTCCCCGCGGGGAACTCGTGGCCATCGGGGCGGACACCGCGCCACTCGGCATCAGCCCGGCCCAACTGCTCATGAACGCCCTCATCGTCCGAGGCCACCCGTCCGGCACCGCGCAAGACGTGGAGGACACCATGGCCTTCAGCGCCCTGCACGGCATCCGTCCCATCACGGAGACCGTGCCGCTGGATCGCGCGAACGAGGCCTACCAGAAGATGCTTGCCGGTAAGGCCCGCTTCCGGATGGTCCTTACCGTCGGCCCCTAAGGTCTGTGTCGAAGTCCGGTCGTGATGCCGGGCTTGGTCGACCAGCCCGTGACACGGTCAGCTACCGTCTGCTGTCCGATGCGGGACGCTCGCCATCGCTTCCGGACCTGGAACAGCGACAGCCCGCGGGTGGAAGGAGCTCCACCCGCGGGCTGATGCATTGCTCTGCGGTGCTACGACTTAGATCGCTTGCCAGAGGCTCGGCGCGGCCGGAGGGTTCCAGTCCGGCTGCGACGTGTGTGCCTGCAGGCACCGGTAGCTGCGCCCGTTGTAGGACACGACGTCACCGACCTTGTACGCGTGGCCGCTCACCCACGGCGCGGCCGTGCTGGTGCCGCCACCACCCGGCGTGGTGGTCGTGCCGCCGCCGCCCGGCGGGGTGGTGGTCGTGCCACCGCCGCCACCGGTGCACGAACCGTTGTCGGTCCACGGCTTGCCGTCGCCGAGGTTGAGGTCCGGCTGGTCGCCCTGAGTCCACCACTTCGCCGTGTACTTGTGGCCGTTGTAGGACACGACCGCGCCGCCGGAGTAGGCGGTCGAGGCGTTCCACGCGGCTGCGTTGCAGGCTCCGCCGCCTCCGCCGCCCGGGGTGGTCGGCGGCGCGGTGGTGGTCGGCGGCGGGTTGGTGGTACCGCCACCGAAGAAGATCTTCGTGAAGTCGAGCGACGAGCCGCCGAGGCCGGAGCAGTTCGGGGAGACCCCGCCGCCCGGGCACGGCTGGTCCCGGCCGATCGACCAGAAGGCGAGCCGCCCGACGCCGTTGGACTTCGCCCAGGACACGATGCTCTGCGCGTTGGCCTGGCTGACGACCTCGCCGGCGCTGTCGTTGTTGCCGATCATCGGGGTGATCCCGATGTTGGCGTAGGTGGCGTTGCTGAACCCGGCGGTGCGCGCCGCGTTCAGCGTGCCCGCCGCCGCCGTCTTCGCCGCGGCGGCCATGTCGCCGACCGCGTGGCCGTAGTCCATCGTCATCGCGTTGATGACGTCGACGTTCACGCCGTTGGTGACGGCGGCCCGCAGGAAGTTCGTGCCGTTGCCGTCCGGGCCGCTCTCCAGCACCGGGATGGTGAGGGAGACGCTCAGGCCGGGGTTGGCGTTCTGCAGGTTCTTGATCGCCTGGAAGCGGCGGTTGATCGACGTCGTGTCGGCGATGGCGGCGCCTTCGACGTCGAAGTCGAGGTGGTCGACGTGGTAGTAGTTGATCACGCTCTGGTACGCCGCGGTGAGCGAGCTGACGTTCGTGCAGGACTGGGCCAGCTCGACCCCGCCGGCACCGCCGAACGAGATGATCACCTTGACCCCGCGCGACTGGGCCCGCTGGATGTACGGGTTGGCGGTGGAGCTGGTGATGGGCAGCGTGTCACCCCAGATCGGGGTACAGCCGCTGCCGAGGATGAAGGCTGCCGTGAAGGCGGTCAGCCCGCCGGAGGTGGCCGCCGTGTCCAGCATGCCGGCGCTGCCGGAGGACAGGTCGACGTAGGGTGCTACCGCGTAACCCGTGGCGGCGGACGCGGGACCGGCGGTCAGGACGGTGGCCGTGACGGTGGCACCGGCGAGTACCGCCGCCGTTGCCACACCGGTGATGAGTTTCGGTCGTCGCATGGCATCGACCCCTTCGGTTGGCTTACATCTGTTAAGAAACTTTCCTTATTCGTATGTGGCGATGAGTGTAGCGGACCGTTTGCCGGTTGATAAGACGGCAATGGAACGCTGTCCCAGCGGGTCTGCCCGGCGGGTCTCGGGTTCGCGGCCACCGACGGCGATCGTCCTGGCCGGCGGCGCCAACTCCCGTTGGTGCCGCTCTCCGCAGTGGCCTGTCCAGGGGATATGTCCTTGCCGGCGCACACGGCCGTGCAGAATTTCAGGTACGCGCCCGCGCCGCCGTCGAGGCCGCCCAGCGTGATGTGATCTTCACCGACGGTCATTGATCGCCGTCGACACCATGGCGATCCACAACTCGATCTTCGCGTCCTCCATGAGC
Source organism: Dactylosporangium sp. NPDC051485 (assembly GCF_040682015.1). Classification (NCBI taxonomy): domain Bacteria; kingdom Bacillati; phylum Actinomycetota; class Actinomycetes; order Micromonosporales; family Micromonosporaceae; genus Dactylosporangium; species Dactylosporangium sp. NPDC051485. Next base: position 1,970 of record NZ_JBFAZW010000138.1, on the reverse strand, counting down.
GGTGGGATGTGCTGTTCCCGGACGGTCTGTGAGGTTCGGGAGCGGCATCGCCTGGGTTACGCGACGTGGCGGGGTTCGGCGGGGTTCGGGGAGCCCAGGGCGTCGCGCAGGGCGGCGCGGGAGGTGATGCCCAGCTTCGGGAAGATGCGGTGGAGGTGGCCGCTGACCGTGCGGTGGGAGAGGTACAGCTGCTGCCCGATCTCCTTGTTCGTGAGGCCGCCCGCGGCCAGGGTGGCGATGCGCCACTCCTGCGCGGTCAGCGTCGCGGCGCGGTCGTCGGACGGGGTGGCCTCGGCGACGCCGGCGGCGCGCAGCTCGCCGGCGGCGCGCTGCGCCCACGGGCGGGCGCCCAGGCGCTCGAAGGTGTCGAGGGCGGCGCGCAGGTGCAGGCGGGCGACGGCCGTGTCGCGGGTGCGGCGGCGCAACTCGCCGTGCAGGAGCTGGATCCGGGCGTACTCGAACGGCCACCGCTCCCCGTCGGGGACTTCCAGGGCGGCGGTGAACAGCTCGGCCGCGCGGTCGTCGGGGGCGCACAGCGCGGCCGCGCAGAGGAAGCTCAGGGCGCGGCGGGACGAGACGTCGGCGATGCCGGCCTCCTCGGCGGCCTTGACGTACGCCCGCGCCTCCTCGGCGTGGCCGCTGCGCATCGCCGGTTCGACGACGTCCATGACGGTCCACGAGCTGATCATGCCGGGCTCGAAGGAGCCGGGGTTCATCCGCGTGGCCTGCACGTAGGCGTCCTCGAAGTGGCCCTGGCCGATGGCGGCGATGGCGCGCGCGTAGTAGGCGAGGGCGAGCGTGCTGCCCAGGCCGCGCGGCGCGGCCCAGCGGGTGACCTGCTCGCTGAGTGCCCGGGCGACGCCGGCCTCCCCGCGCGCCCCGGCGATGAATGCCAGGTGTACGCGCAGGTGACACTCGAGCAGCTGGTAGCCGTGGGCGGCGGCGAGGTCGAGCCCGCGCCGGGCCAGGTCGTCGGCCTCGTCCCACTGGCCGCGGTGGTACGCATCGGCGCTGAGCATCAGATAGCCGGCGATGGCCGCGCCGACCGCGCCGCAGTGGCTCTCCCGCTCGATCATGCTGCGGCACAGGTGCCGGTACCCACCGAGCATGTCCACGACGATCGCCGCGAACCCCAGCGGGACGAGCCGCCACGGCGGGGCGTCGTCGGGCAGCGCGTCGAGCGCCGCGACGAGCCCGGCACGGATGTGCGCGGAGCCGCGGCCGGGGTCGGTGAGCGCGTCGAAGCACAGCCGCACCGCGGTGGTGCCCTCCGGGTCGAAGCGCTCCAGCGCCTCCCCGAGCAGGCGCCACTGCTCGGGCCGGGCGCCGAAGACGGCCGCGTTGAGCATCGAGTACAGGATGTCCTCGATCCAGTCGCCGCTGGCCCGGGCCGTGTCGGGGTCCTCGAGCACGCCGGCCAGGAGCCGGTGGGCGGCGTCGACCTCGCCCTGGCCGTGCATGAGGTACGCGGCGGTGGCCGAGGCGAAGACGGAACTGGTCTTGGTGCCGGCCGCCTGGCGGGCGTCGTCGGCCAGGCGGGCCTCGGTCAGCAGCCGGTTCGCGCGGTCCAGCGGGCCGGCGCTGCTGGCGATGTACGCCGCCTCGATGAGCCGCCGGGCCCGATCGGCGGGCTGCGGGCTGAGCTCGCCGGCGCGGGCCATCGGCTCGATCGCGCCGGCCTTGCGGCCGCTGCGCCAGATCGACAGGGCCGCGTCCTCCAGCGCCCGGGCCAGTGTCTCGTCGGGCCCGGTGGACGCCTCGGCCAGGTGCCATACCCGCCGGTCCGGCTCGCCGCGCAGTGTGTCGGCGAGCGCCCGGTGGGCCGAGCGCCGCTCGTCGGGGGTGGCCGCCTGCACGATCGCCGCGCGGATCAGCGGATGCGCCCGGCTGCCGCATCGCCTCGATCATCTTGATGATGCCGGCGACGCCGGCGGCGGCCTGGGTGTGGCCGAGGTTCGACTTGACCGAGC
>NZ_JBFAZW010000137.1:0-23916 GCF_040682015.1 Dactylosporangium sp. NPDC051485 | reverse complement strand
CAACCACATCCGGCCGGACGCCCCACGACTCGAGAAGCCGGAACATCGCCACCTCGAACGCGAAAATGCCGCACTGCGCGTAGAAGGTATTCGCCGGGTGGGGGTGCTGGCCGTGCTGCCGGTCGGCCTGTGCTTCCTGCCGGCCTTCGTCCTCACCGGGGTCATCCCGGTGGTCATCGCCGTGGTCCACGACGTGCTCGCGGCGCTGTGAGAGAACCGTTCGAGAAGGAGACAAGTATCAATGCTCAACATCAAGTCCCGCCTCCTGGCCGTGCGTCACGGCGAAGAAGGGTCGATCAGCGTCGAGTACGCCCTGGTGATGGTCGTCTGTGTCATGCTCGCCGGCCTGCTGCTGGCGATCGTCACCTCCGACGACATGCGCGCCCACCTGACCGCCCTCGTGATGCGAAACGTCACATGAGCGCCCGCCACCGTCGCCCGGCGGGGGTGCCGTCCTCGCCGCCTTCCCCGCTGGCGGCCTCGTCGACGGTCGTGCTGCCGCTCTCCGCGCTCCGCCCCGTCGCACCTGCGCCGCCGTTGCCGTTCCCCGTGCGACAACCGGTGCCCGCAGGTGTACCTGTGCCCGGAGGAAGGCCTCTGCCGGCGGGGAGGGCGGCGCGGGCTGGGACGGCCCCGGCCTCGGGCTTGGTCTCGAGCCCGGAGGTGACGTCGCTCGCCGGGCGGCGCCGGCGGCGGGCGTCGCCATCCTCAGGGAGTCCGATGCCAGGGAGGTCGTCCTCGGGAACGGGGAGCGAGGGGCCGACAGAGGTGACGTACCTCGCGAAGGCGGCCGCGAGCAGGGCATCGGCGGGGGGAACGGCCGTCGTGCATCGGCCGGCGTCGGCTGCCCGCACCTCCACGGCGGCAGGGTACGTGGTAGCCGACACCGGCGAGATCGCGACCGAGGCCGAAGCGATGACGTCCACACTCGCGGCCGGGGACGCGCCTTCGGGTGAGGGCGGGGCCGCCGGTGAGGATTTGGGGGGTGAGGTTGTCGCGGTGCCTCGCGCGGACCCGGTGCCCCGGGTGCGGGGGCGGCGGTGGAGTTCGAGGCATCGCCAGGGCCGCGACGGCGGGTCGGCGGCGCTCGAGGTCGCGCTCATGGTGCCGGTCGTGCTGGTGTTCCTGGTGGTGTGCGCGTCGGCGTACACGGCGCTGTTCACGAAGCTGGACTGCGTCGATGCGGCCGGCACCGCGGCCCGGGCGGTGGCCCGCGGCGAGCCGGTGCCCGATCTGGGCAAGGACGCCGAGGTGGCGGTGGTGCGGGACGGGGACCTGGTCCGGGTGACGGTGCGGATGAGGGTGCCCGCGCCGATGCCCTCCGGGTTCACCGTCCAGCAGGAGGCGGTGGCGATGGCCGAGCCGCCGGTCACGGTACTGCCATGAGCCGGGTCAGCGGCGACCGCGGGTCGGCGTCGATCCTGATGCTCGCCGTCGTCCTGGCGATGGTGCTGCTGACGGTGGCGACCTTGGCCGCGGGCGGGGTGATCGTCGCGCGGCACGTGGCCCGGAACGCGGCCGATGCCGGGGCGCTCGCGGGGGCGATGGCCGTGGCCGGGGGCGAGGAGGCGGCGTGCGCGGCCGCCGGGCGGCTGGCGACGGAGAACGGCGGGTCGCTCGCCGCCTGCAGCGTCGCCGGGCCCATCGTCACGGTGACCGTCGAGGTACGGGCCCCCACCGGCCTGGCCGCCCGAGCCAGGGCACGCGCCGGCCCGGCCGCAACCGCATGACGACCGGACCCGCACCGGCCGGGTGACAGGGCAGGTCCCGTGCTGCATGACGGCCGGGCTCGCGCCGACCGGGTGACTAGCCGGGTCGGGTGCTGATCCGGCTGACGAGCCAGGTCCGGCGGCGGCCGAGTGATGGGGGGATCGGCCCGCCGACCGGACGACGCGGCGGTCCGGCCACTCCCGAGCGCAAGGGTGGCCGGACCGAGCCGACGGCAACGAGGGGAAGAAGGAGGTGAAACCCAAGTAGGTGAGGCCGGGCGCCGTGGGGGTCGTCGTTGGGCACACGGATTGCCCCGCGGCGCTCGGCCAAGCCTTGATTCCCCGAGGAACCCAGTGGAGAGGGACAAGAGGGACGCCCAGTGGAGAGGGACGCCTGGGGGAGAAGGGACTCAGGAGAGCCCGGGGAGAGGGAGTGAGGAGGGCCGGGGGAAGGGAGTGAGGAAGGCCGGGGTCGGCAGGTGGGAGAGGACCAGGGAGAGGAGGCGGGCGGCCTCGGGCTTGTTCAAGGGGTTGTTGCCGTTGCCGCACTTCGGGGACTGCACGCACGACGGGCAGCCCGTGTCGCAGCGGCAGGCGGTGATGGCCGAGCGCGTGGCGGTCAGCCAGGTCGCGGCGGTCTCGAAGGCGCGTTCGGCGAAGCCGGCGCCGCCGGGGTGGCCGTCGTACACGAAGATCGTGGGCAGGGCGGTATCGGGGTGGGCCGCGGTCGACAGGCCGCCGATGTCCCAGCGGTCGCAGGTGGCGACGAGGGGGAGGAGGCCGATGGCGGCGTGCTCCGCGGCGTGCAGGGCGCCCGGCCACTCGACGGCCGGGATGCCGGCCTCGTCCAGGGCCGAGGGGTCGATGGTCCACCACACCGCCACGGTGCGCAGGATGCGCTCCGGGAGCTCGAGCGGGCAGGTCTCGATGACCTCGCCCGAGATCAGGCGGCGGCGCTGGTAGCTCACCACCTGGTTGGTCACCTCGACCTCGCCCAGCGACAGCGTCACCGGGCCGGCTTCGTAGGAGGCGCGCACGCCGAGGATGCTCAGCGAGGTCACGTCGCGCGGGTGGGTGCTCCAGTCCGGGTCCTCGGCGTGCACGAGGGCGGTCGAGTCGGCGAGGTCGAGCTTGTCCACCACGTAGGTGCCGCCCTGGTGGAGGTACACGGCGCCGGTGTGCACCTGGTGGTGCGCCGAGCCGGAGTCGACCGTGCCCAGGAGGCGGCCGGTGGAGGACTCGACGACGGCGACGGGGCCGGCGCCGTCGCCGCGGATGTCGACGTCCGGGCGGGTGCGCTCGGTCCAGTACCAACCGGTCGGGCGCCTGCGCAGGAAGCCGGCGGCGACGAGGGACTCCAGCACGGCCTCGGTGCCGGGCGGGAAGATGTCCAGGTCGGAGCGGGTGAGAGGTAGGTCGGCGGCGGCGCAGCACAGCTGCGGGGCGAGGACGTGCGGGTTGGCCGGGTCGAAGACGGTGGCCTCGACCGGGCGGGCGAAGAGGGACTCCGGGTGGTGCACCAGGTAGGTGTCCAGGGGGTCGTCGCGGGCGATGAGGGTGCAGGTGGCGGCGCGGCCGGCCCGGCCCGCGCGGCCGGCCTGCTGCCACAGCGACGCGAGGGTGCCGGGGTAGCCGGCCATGAGCACCGCGTCCAGGCCGGTGAGGTCGACGCCCAGCTCGAGGGCGTTGGTCGAGGCCAGGCCCAGCAGGCGGCCCTCGAGGAGATCCCGCTCCAGGGCCCGGCGGTCCTCGCGCAGGTAGCCCGACCGGTAGGCGGCGACGAGGGAGCCGCTACCGGGGGCGGCCACGTCGAGGTGGTGCCGGGCCATGGTGGCGACCAGTTCGGCGCCCTTGCGCGAGCGGACGAACGCCAGCGTGCGCACGCCCCGGGAAACGGCGTCGGCCAGGAGCGTGGCGGCGTCGCTGAGGGCCGAGCGGCGGGGGCCGTCGGGGGTGATCAGGGGCGGCTCCCAGAGCTTGAACGTCACCTCGCCGCGCGGGGAGGCGTCGTCGGTGAAGGCGACCGCGGGCAGGCCGGTCAGGCGCTGGGCCGACTGCGCCGGGTCGCCCGCGGTGGCCGAGGCCAGCACGAAGCACGGCGTGGCCCGGTAGCGGACGGCCAGGCGGCGCAGCCGGCGCAGGATGTGGGCGACGTGGGAGCCGAAGAGGCCCCGGTAGGCGTGGCACTCGTCGACCACGACGTAGGCCAGCCCGCGCAGGAAGCGGGCCCAGCTCGCGTGGCCGGGCAGGATGCCGTGGTGCAGCATGTCGGGGTTGGTGAGCACCACCCGGGCGTGCTGGCGGACCCAGTCGCGCTCCTCGCGGGAGGTGTCGCCGTCGAAGGTGGCGGGGTACAGGCCGGGCAGGCCCAGCTCGGTGAGCACGCGCAGCTGGTCGGCGGCCAGGGCCTTGGTCGGCGCCACGTACAGCACCGTGGCCCGCGGATCGCTCAGCAGCCGCGACAGGGCGGGCAGCTGGTAGGCCAGCGACTTGCCGGAGCCGGTCCCGGTGGCGACCACGGTGTGGGTGCCCTCCCAGGCGGCCGTTGCGGCCTCGGCCTGGTGCCGCCACGGCTGGAACCCGAAGGCCGCACGGACCGGCTCGGGCACCCACTCCGGCCAGGGGACGACGGCGCCCTCGCGGCGGGGCAGCGTTTCGGTGTGGAGCAGCACGCCCAGAACTCTAAAACACCTGTTCGAACCCGGATACGTGGTACGCGCCAGCGTGATGTGGGAAAGGGGGTGGAGCGTCGCCTGACTCGGGCGTCGATGGTTAGATGCCCGTGGAGGGCATGCACGTTCTGGCCGCCAGAGGAGGAGGTCCGCATGGAGCTGTCGTTGTCGACGTACGACTCCGGCGACCATAAGGTGCTCGAGGTCAGCGGCGAGGTGGACGTCTACACCGCCCCGCGCCTGCGCGAGAAACTTGTCGAGCTGACGGAGCAGGGCGCCCGGCACGTCGTGGTCGACCTCAGCCGGGTCGAGTTCCTCGACTCCACCGGCCTGGGCGTGCTGGTGGGCGCGCTCAAGCGGCTCCGCGCGGTGAACGGCTCGTTCGGGCTGGTGTGCGCGCACGAGCGGCTGCTCAAGATCTTCCGGATCACCGCCCTGGACCGGGTGTTCTCGCTGTACGACACCGTGGCTGCCGCGACCGCCGCGAGCGGCGCGGGCACCGAACCCCCGGCGTAGGGCCATGCCGACGGTACGACTCTCCTTCTCTCCGGCACCGGCCCACGTGCGCACGGCCCGTCTCGTCGGCGTGGCCGTCGCCCGGCGGGCCGGCGTGGCCGAGGAACTGCTCGAGGAGGTCCGGCTGGCGATCGGCGAGGCGTGCTCGCGGGCCGTGGCGCTGCACCGCTCGCACGGCCTCGACGCCCTGGTCGACGTCGCCATGGCCGATGGCGACCGCTTCACCGTCCGGGTGGTCGACCGGGCGGCCAATGGCGCGATGGTGAGCCGCCGGCCGCAGGACGAGGCCGTTGTCCTGCTGTCCGACCCGGCCCTGCCGCTGACCACCCCGCCCGACCTCCTGGCGGAGGAGGCGGTCGCCGCGCGCATGGGGCTGGCCCTGCTGGCGGGCCTCGTCGACGATTTGAATGTGTCCGAATTATCCGAAGGTGTCGGAACCGAGGTCCGTATGTCCTGGCCTCTGGAGCACCCCGGCGACTGACCGGCGCGGGACAATCGACGGGATGCGATTTATGCAATCGCGCAAGTCGGTGTGACCACTGACACGCTTGGCGGCTAGAGTACGGCGATCGTGTATGACGCCCCTGGTCACTGGGTACCTCGGACGTCCAGCACGGGCTCCCCGCGTGGAGAACCGCCGCCGGCCTGACCGCTCGCGGCGCTGTCATGTGTCGGTACAGGAGGACAACGAATGTCCGGATCACTCGTCGCAGGCGGCGAGATTTCCCTTTCCGGGAGCAACCTGACCTACGTCGTCGTCGCGCTCGTCATCGCCTTCGTGGCGTTGGGCTTCGCCGCGGCGCTCGTCAAGGCGGTACTCGCGACCGGTCGGGGAACCCCCAAGATGCAGGAGATCGCCGGGGCGGTGCAGGAGGGTGCGTCCGCGTACCTGGTGCGCCAGTTCAAGACCCTGGGCATCTTCGTCGTCATCGCGGTGGTACTGCTGTTCCTGCTCCCGGTGAACGACGCCGGGAACAATGAAACCATGATCAAGATCGGCCGGTCGGCGTTCTTCGTCGTCGGCGCGGTCTTCTCGGCCTTCATCGGTGGCGCCGGCATGGCGCTGGCCACCCGCGCCAACCTGCGCGTCGCGGCGGCGGCCCGAGAGGACGGCGGCCGGGAGAAGGCGATGCAGATCGCGTTCCGCACCGGTGGTGTGGTCGGCTTCCTCACCGTGGGTCTCGGCCTCTTCGGCGCGGCCCTGGTGGTGCTCATTTTCAAGGACAAGGCGCCGATCGTCCTGGAGGGCTTCGGCTTCGGCGCCGCCCTGCTCGCCATGTTCATGCGGGTCGGCGGCGGCATCTTCACCAAGGCGGCGGACGTCGGCGCCGACCTGGTCGGCAAGGTCGAGCAGGGCATCCCCGAGGACGACCCGCGCAACGCGGCGACCATCGCCGACAACGTGGGTGACAACGTGGGTGACTGCGCCGGCATGGCGGCAGACCTGTTCGAGTCCTACGCGGTCACGCTGGTCGCGGCGCTCATCCTGGGCCGCGCCGCCTTCGGCGAGTCCGGGCTGGTCTTCCCGCTGATCGTGTCGACCATCGGCGTGATCATCGCGATCCTCGGCGTGGCGCTCACCCGCCTGCGCAAGTCCGACCGCAACGGGCTGGTCGCGATCAACCGGGCGTTCTACATCTCCGCCGTCGTCTCGGCGATTCTGGTGGCCGGGGCCGCGCTGTTCTACCTGCCGACCACCTGGACGAAGCTGCTCGGCGACGACTGGCGCACCACGCTCAAGCTCGGTGAGGGCGACAACCCGCCGTTCGGCCCGCACGTCACCGCCATCATCGCGGTGGTCATCGGCATCGCGCTGGCCGCCATCATCCAGGCGCTCACCGGGTACTTCACCGAGACCGAGCGCCGCCCGGTCAAGGACATCGGCAAGAGCGCCCTGACCGGCCCCGCCACGGTCGTCCTCGCCGGCGTCAGCGTCGGCTTCGAGTCGGCCGTCTACTCGGCCATCGTCATCGGTGCGGGCGTCTTCGGCGCCTTCCTGCTCGGCGGCGGCTCGATCACCCTGTCGCTGTTCGCGGTCGCCATGGCCGGCACCGGCCTGCTCACCACGGTGGGCGTCATCGTCGCCATGGACACCTTCGGCCCGATCAGTGACAACGCGCAGGGCATCGCCGAGATGTCCGGCGACATCGACGAGACCGGGGCCCGCACCCTGACCGAGCTCGACGCCGTCGGCAACACCACCAAGGCGATCACCAAGGGCATCGCGATCGCCACCGCCGTGCTCGCCGCGACGGCGCTGTTCGGTTCCTACACCGACACGATGCAGAACGCGCTCAACGAGGCCAAGTCGACGCTGTCGATCGACAACCTGCTCAACGTGGCCAACCCGAGCAACCTCGTTGGCCTGCTCATCGGCGCCGCCGTCGTGTTCCTGTTCTCCGGCCTGGCGATCAACGCCGTGGCCCGCTCGGCGGGCTCGGTGGTGTTCGAGGTCCGGCGGCAGTTCCGCGAGTTCCCGGGCATCATGGACGGGACCCAGCGGCCGGAGTACGGCAAGGTCGTCGACATCTGCACCCGCGACGCCCAGCGCGAGCTGATCACCCCGGGCCTGCTCGCGGTGATGGCGCCCATCGCCGTCGGCTTCGGCCTCGGCGTCGGCCCGCTGGCGGCGTACCTGGCCGGCGCGATCGGCACGGGCACGCTCATGGCGGTCTTCCTGTCCAACTCCGGTGGGGCCTGGGACAACGCCAAGAAGCTGGTCGAGGACGGCGTCCACGGCGGCAAGGGCTCGCCCGCGCACGCCGCGACGGTCATCGGCGACACCGTCGGCGACCCGTTCAAGGACACCGCCGGCCCGGCCATCAACCCGCTGCTCAAGGTGATGAACCTGGTCGCGCTGCTGATCGCCCCCGGCGTGGTCACGCTGACCGTCGGCGACGGCAACCATGCGCTGCGCTACGTCATCGCCATCGCCGCGGTGGCCGTCATCGCGGCCGCGGTGCTGGTCAGCAAGCGCAAGCCGGTCGCCGTCGACGCCGGCGAGGACAACGGCACCGGGGCGAAGGAGAGCACCCCGGAGAAGGTCACCGCCTGACGCATCGAACCACCGCGACGCTCCGGCCGGCTCCGGCCGGAGCGTCGTGTTTTCTCGAACAGACGATCGGATCTACGCTGGTCACCATGCGTGCCGCCCGTCTCCTCGCCGCCGCCCTCCTGCTGTGCGCCGCGGCCGGGTGCGGTGACGGCGGCGTCGAGCCGAAGCGGTGGGCGACGGTGGTGTGCACCGCGCTCGCCCCCTGGCGCAATGACATCGCCGGCCTGACCGCGAAGGCGCAGCAGCAGCTGGGGGCGGCCAAGACCCCCGAGGCGACCAAGGCCAACATCGTGGACCTGCTCTCGGGCGCAGAGACGGCCAGCGAGAAGGCCCGCTCCGGGGTGGAGGCCGCCGGTGTACCGCGAGTGCAGGACGGCAAGAAGGTCGCCGAGCAGTTCACGGCGTCGCTGACGAAGGCTCGCGACGCGTACGGCAACGCCAAGCGCACCGTGTCCGACCTGCCCACGGCCGACGGGAAGACCTTCTACGGCAAGGTCACTGCGGCGTTCACCACGCTCAAGAACGAGTACGAGCGCAGCGCGATCGACCCGGCCCACGTCGGCCCGGCCGAGCTGCAGCAGGCCTTCGACGAGGTGCCCGAGTGCCGCTGACGCCGGCCCGCGGCCGGCAACTGTCGCTCTTCGGGGTCGAGGCCCGCGCGCCGGCGCCGATCGACCTGGAGGGCCTGCTGGCCGCGGCCGGGCAGATCGGCCGGATGGGCGGCACGGGCCGGGTGTCGATCGTGCTCAGCGACGCCTGGCGGTGCGCCGTGCTGCGGACCGAGCTGGAGGTCCGCGGCCTGGTGGTGAGCTGCGAGCCGACCGGCGAGGAGGACCGCTGGCACCTGCGCACCGCCTACTCGGCCGCCCTCGCCCCGCTGGCCGCCCGCTGGCTGGACGACGACGGCGGCAAGGTGGCACCCCGCCGGCTGGTGCTGGACGGCCGGGCGCTGCGGCTGTGGGTGGCCGCGGCCGGCGAGTACGACGGCCAGCGCGCCTACCTGCTGCGCCTCGCCCCGCGGCCGCTGCCCGAGCCGCCGGAGCCCGAGAAGGAGCCCGAGGAGGAGCTCCCGGCGGCGGCGGAGCCCCTGTTCCCGGATGAGGAGCCCGCGCCCCCACCGGCGCCGACGCCGGTGCCAGTGCCCCGGCCCGAGCGGCCGAACGTGCGGAAACGCAAAAGCGAGAGCAAAATCACAGCCTTCGATCCCGGGCCGGACGAGTTCGCCGACGCTGAGGACTTCTACGTGGACGAGTGGGCCGATTCCGCCGACGGCGACCTGCCCACGGTCGAGCTCGAGAAGGCGCCCGAGCAGCGGGACCCGCCCGAAATGCCGCCCGCCGCCCGCGACCCGATCGTGGACCGGCGGGCCGCCGACAACTGGATCGCGGTCGGCGACGCGCTGGAGGCGGTCGGTCTGCCCGCCGTGCTCGTCGGCGCGGAAACGGGCGGTCCCGCGTACCGCATCGTGGGACCGCGGCGCATCACCCGCCTCGCGGAGCTCGTCGGCGAGCCCCCGGCGGCCGCCCCGACCGGCGCCTGGCCGGCCTGAGAACCCGCGGCCGCGCAGGTGGCGGCCGGACTACGGCGAGTAGGCCGGCGACTTCACTCCGGTGACGTGATTTGCCACCGACCGAGGCGCTGGACGGGCGGCAAACCACCACAAAAACGGCAGCTGACGCGACACGTTCGCAAGATCGGGCAGGTCGCGGTTGTGCATGGGTGTACCGTGGCGCCGATCGGCGTGTCGCGAACCGGCCGCCAGGGCGCCCCATTGCGCAACTCGGCGCGTGGGCGCGCGTTACGTTTGACGTCTGTCCGTCCATACCGGGGAGAACAGTGCCGACCTCCGCCAACTCGAAGCGGCTGGTGATCGTGGAGTCGCCGGCGAAGGCCAAGACGATTTCGGGCTATCTGGGCCCGAACTATCTCGTCGAGGCGAGTTTCGGCCACGTCCGCGACCTGCCGGTGGGCAAGAAGGACATGCCCGAGGCGCTGAAGAGCGAGCCTTGGGCGTATCTCGGCGTGAACGTCGACAACAACTTCACCCCGGTCTATATCATCTCGCCCGACCGGCGCCGCCAGATCACGCGCCTCAAGGACCTGCTGAAGCAGGCAAGCGAGGTCTACCTCGCCACAGATGAGGACCGCGAGGGCGAGGCCATCGCCTGGCACCTGCTCGAGACGCTCAAGCCCAAGGTGCCGGTCAAGCGGATGGTCTTCCACGAGATCACCCGGCCGGCGATCCAGGCCGCGGTGGCCAACCCGCGCGAGATCAACCGCTCGCTGGTCGACGCCCAGGAGGCCCGCCGCATCCTGGACCGCCTCTACGGGTACGACGTCTCCACGGTGCTGTGGAAGAAGGTCAACCCGGGTCTGTCGGCCGGCCGGGTGCAGTCCGTGGCCACCCGGATCGTGGTCGAGCGGGAGCGGCAGCGGATGAAGTTCCGCTCGGCCGACTACTGGGACATCCTTGCCCGGCTGCTGGCCGAGAGCGACCCGCGGCCGTTCAACGCGACCCTGATCGCGATCGACGGCGACCGGGTCGCCACCGGGCGCGACTTCGACCCCGAGACCGGCAAGGTCCGCCCCGGCTCCGGGGTCATCCACCTCGACGAGACGGGCGCCCGCGGCCTGGCCGCGCGCCTGGAGGGCCGGCCGTTCACGGTCACCCGGGTCGAGGAGAAGCCCTACCGGCGCAAGCCCTACCCGCCGTTCATCACCTCGACGCTGCAGCAGGAGGCGGCCCGCAAGCTGCGGCTCTCCTCGGCCAACACGATGCGCGTCGCGCAGCGGCTGTACGAGAACGGCTACATCACCTATATGCGTACCGACTCGGTGAACCTCTCCGAGGCGGCCATCGCGGCGGCCCGCCAGCAGATCCACGACCTCTACGGGCCCGGGGCGGTGCCGGCCCAGCCGCGGCGGTACACCGGCAAGGTCAAGAACGCCCAGGAGGCCCACGAGGCGATCCGCCCGGCCGGCGACACCTTCCGCACCCCGGGCGAGGTGGCGAACGAGCTCAACGCCGACGAGCGCCGCCTCTACGAGCTGATCTGGCAGCGGACCGTCGCATCGCAGATGAACGACGCGGTCGGCAACTCGACCTCGGTGCGGATCAACGCGGTCACCGCCCAGCAGGAGTCGGTCGACTTCGCCGCCACCGGCAAGACCATCACCGACCCCGGCTTCCTGCGCGCCTACGTCGAGTCCAGCGACGACGAGTCGGCCGAGGCCGACGACGCCGAGCGCCGGCTGCCGGTGGTGGTCAAGGGCCAGCGGCTGACCGAGCAGGGGCTGACCCCGGCCGGGCACACCACCCAGCCGCCGCCCCGCTACACCGAGGCGTCGCTGGTCAAGGCGATGGAGGAGCTCGGCATCGGGCGCCCGTCGACCTACGCGTCGATCATGGAGACGATCAACAACCGCGGCTACGTCTTCAAGCGCGGCCAGGCGCTGATCCCCTCGTTCCTCGCGTTCGCCGTGGTCGGCCTGCTGGAGCAGCACTTCCCGCGGCTGGTCGACTACGACTTCACCGCCTCGATGGAGAACGTGCTCGACGAGATCGCCAACGGCGACGAGAGCACGGTGGACTTCCTGCGCCCGTTCTACTTCGGCGGCGACACCGGCGACGAGGGCTCGGTGGCCCGGCAGGGCGGCCTCAAGCGGATGGTGACCGAGCGCCTCGGCGAGATCGACGCGCGCGGCGTCAACTCCATCCCGCTGTTCCGCGACGACGCGGGCCGCGACGTCGTGGTGCGGGTCGGCCGCTACGGGCCCTACCTGCAGCGCACCACGCCGGGCGCGGCGGAGGGCGAGGAGGGCGACCGGGCCGCCGTGCCCGACGGCATCGCCCCCGACGAGCTCACCCCGGAGAAGGTCAACGAGCTGTTCGTCGGCGGCTCCGGCGGCGAACGCAAGCTCGGCGAGCACCCGGAGACCGGCGAGCCGATCGTGGTCAAGTCCGGCCGGTTCGGGCCCTACGTCTCCTCCGGCGAGCGCACCTCGTCGCTGCTGATCAGCCAGAAGCCCGAAGAGCTGACCCTGGACCAGGCGCTGCTGCTGCTCACGCTGCCGCGGCTGGTCGGCCAGGACGCCGAGGGGCAGGAGATCCTCGCCTCGCCGGGGCGCTACGGGCCGTACATCAAGCGCGGCTCCGACACCCGCTCCCTCGAGACCGAGGACCAGCTGTTCACGCTGACCCTGGAGCAGGCCCTCGCGCTGCTGGCCGCGCCCAAGGTGCGCAAGACGGCGGCCGCCAAGCCCCCGCTGCGCGAGATGGGCAACGACCCGGCGACCGAGAAGCCGCTGGTCATCAAGGACGGCCGGTTCGGCCCCTACGTGACCGACGGTGAGTTCAACGCCTCGCTGCGGCGCAGCCAGAGCGTGGAGACCCTGACCGTGGAGGAGGCCAGCGAGATGCTGGCCGAGAAGCGGGCGAAGGGCCCGGCGCCGAAGAAGGCCCGCGCGGCGAAGAAGACCGCCGACGCGCCCGCCAAGAAGACGACGGCGGCGGCCAAGAAGACGACGGCGGCGGCTGCCAAGAAGGCGACCCCCGCCAAGAAGGCCGCCCCCAAGAAGGCGACGACCGCCCGCAAGAAAAAGGAAGAGTAAACGTCAGCCGAGGACCCGCTCGGTGTACGCATTCGCGAACAACCGGTGCGGGTCCAGCTTGTCGCGCAGCGCGGTGAAGTCGGCGAAGCGCGGATAGGCCTGGGCCAGCGACTCCGCGGTGCGGAAGTTCATCTTGCCCCAGTGCGGACGCCCGCCCAGCGGCGTGGCGAGCGCCTCGAACCGGCGGAAATACTCCTCGAAGGGGGCGCCGGCGTACTGGTGAACGGCGATGTAGGCGTTGTCGCGCCCGTGCCCGTGGGACAGCCAGATGTCGTCCGCCGCCGTGAAGCGCACCTCGACCGGGAACTGGATTTTGTACGGCAGCGAGTCCACGATCGCCCGCAGCCCGTCGAACGCCTCGCGCAGCGCCTCGCGCGGCAGCCCGTACTCCATCTCCACGAAACGCACCCGCCGGGGCGTGCAGAACACCTCGTGGGAGGCGGCGGTGTAGGTGCGCGCCGAGAGCGCCCGCGCCGAAATGCGGCTGATCGGCCGTACCGTCGCCGGAAATGCCTTCCCGAGACGGCAGGCGGTGCCGAAGACGGAATTGGACAGGAAGTCGTCGTCGAGCCAGCGCCGCCAGCCCGGCAGCGGCGAGTCGGCCGCCGGCACCCGGTTGTTGCGCTTCATCTGGACCCGGTCGGTGTACGGGAACCAGTAGAACTCGAAGTGGTCGTTCTGCCCGACGTGCTCGGCCAGCCCGGACCACACGTCGGCGAGGGCG
Organism: Dactylosporangium sp. NPDC051485; assembly: GCF_040682015.1. Taxonomy (NCBI): domain Bacteria; kingdom Bacillati; phylum Actinomycetota; class Actinomycetes; order Micromonosporales; family Micromonosporaceae; genus Dactylosporangium; species Dactylosporangium sp. NPDC051485. The sequence goes on along the minus strand of NZ_JBFAZW010000137.1, from coordinate 10,629 downwards.
CCCGGGCGCTCGTCGGCCCGCAGCGTGAACGCCGGCGCGCAGCGCAGCGTCACCGTGCTCAGCACGCCCAGCGCGCCGATGTTGACCCGGGCCGCGTTGAACAGGTCCGGGTTGTCCGTGGCCGAGCAGGACAGCTCCGTGCCGTCGGCGGTGACCAGCGTGAGCCCCGCGATGAAGGTCGACAGGCAGCCGAAGCCGGCGCCGGTGCCGTGGGTGCCGGTGGACAGCGCGCCGGAGATCGTCTGCGCGTCGATGTCGCCCAGGTTGGGCATGGCCAGGCCGTGCGCGGCCAGGGTCGCGTTGAGCACCTTCAGGGGCATGCCGGCCTGCACGGTGACCAGGTCGCCGTTCACCCGCACGAGGGACGCCATCCGGTCGAGCTCGACCCGCACCCCGTCGGTCACGGCGGCCGGGGTGAAGGAGTGGCCGCTGCCGACCGCCTTGACCCGCAGCCCGTCGGCGGCCGCCGCGGCGAGGACTTCGCCCAGCTCAGCCGCGCTGGAAGGGTGCGCGACGCGGGCGGCGTTCGCGCGCTGGTTGCCGGCCCAGTTGGCCCACGGAGATGTCACGAAACCTGAGTACCCTTCACGTATGCCTGTCGTCAATCACAAGGGTGAAATGGGCTATCCGTCGATCGTGCCCGGTCGTTGACGTGAGTAGGTTTCAAAGGCGGGTCAGGATGGGATCTCCCGCCTGATCCGACGAGGTAGAGGGGGGAAGACCGGGTGGCGACGCAGACTGTGGCCCGTGCCGGGACGAAGCCGCTGCGCCGGGTGCCGGTGCAGGGGCGCAGCGTGGCGCGGGTCGGGCGGATGCTCGACGCCTGCGCCGAGCTCGTCGACGAGGTGGGCTACGACGGACTCACCACGACGCTGCTGGCAGAGCGGGCGGGGGTGGCGATCGGCTCGGTCTACCAGTTCTTCCCGGACAAGCGGGCCATCGTGCAGGCGCTCACGCTGCGCAGCCTGGAGGGTTACCTGGAGCGCCTCAGCGCCCGGCTGGCCGACGAGGGCATCGCGAACTGGTGGGACGCCGTCGACGCGGCGATCGACGAGTACATCGACATGCACCGCACCGTGCCGGGGTTCCGCACCCTGCACTTCGGCGACGTGGTCGACATTCACCTGCTCGACGACGAGCGGGACAACAACGACGTCATCGTCTCGCAGCTGTCCGGGCTGCTGACCGAGCGGTTCGGCATCGACGACCCGCAGCGCCTGCAGTTCGTGCTGGCGATCGCGGTCGAGGCGGCCGACGCGCTCATCAAGCTGGCGTTCCGGCGCTCCATCGACGGCGACGCCGTGGTGCTGGGCGAGGCCAAGGCGCTGATCAAGGAGTACCTCCACCACCGCCTGTGACGATTTCGACAGCGGGCGGAGCGGGCGGAACCCTGTCCGCTTTGCCCCCGGTGCCGCATACTTCTGATCGACCGGTACCCCACCACGAGGACTGGATCATCAGATGAGCAGGCGAAACATCGGCATCATCGGCGCCGGCCGGGTCGGCGCGGTCCTGGGCGCCGCCCTCGAGCGGGCCGGGCACACCGTGGTCGCCGCGGTGGCCGTCTCCGCCGCCTCCCGCGCCCGCGCCGAGCAACTCGTTCCCCGCGCGCGCCTCCTGCCCGCCGACGAGGTGGCCGCCGCCGCGGACCTTGTCCTGCTGGCCGTCCCCGACGACGTGCTCGGCGGCCTGGTGACCGGCCTGGCCGAGACCGGCGCCCTGCGCCCCGGCCAGATCGTCGCGCACACCTCCGGCGCTCACGGCCTCGCCGTGCTGGCCCCGGTCGTCGCGGCCGGCGCCGTCCCGCTCGCGCTGCACCCCGCCATGACGTTCACCGGCACCGGGGCCGACCTCGACCGGCTCCCCGGGGTGTCCTTCGGCGTGACCGCCCCCGACGAGCTGCGGCCCGCGGCCGAGGAGCTGGTCGCCGGGCTGGGCGGGGTCGTCGAGTGGATCGACGAGCAGAAGCGGCCGCTGTACCACGCGGCGCTGGCCCACGGCGCGAACCACCTCGCCACGCTGGTGAGCGAGGCGATGGACCGGCTGCGCGACGCCGGCGTCCACGAGCCTGAGCGCATGCTGGCCCCGCTGCTGGGCGCGGCCCTGGACAACACCCTGCGCCTGGGCGACGCGGCCCTCACCGGCCCGGTCTCCCGCGGCGACGCCGGGACCGTGGCCAAGCACCTGCGGGCCCTCGACGCCGTCGCCCCCGGCTCGGTGCCGCCGTATCTGGCGCTGGCCCGCCGCACCGCCGACCGGGTCATCGCGGCCGGCCGGCTGCGCCCGATCGACGCCGAGCCCCTGCTCGACGTGCTGCGCGAGGCTGCGAAGGAGCGAGCCGCATGAAGGTGGCAACCACCCGCGAGGAGCTGGCGGCGGCCCGGGCCGGCCTGGCCGGGCCCGTCGCGGTCGTGATGACCATGGGCGCGCTGCACGCCGGGCACGCGGCCCTGCTGCGCCGGGCCCGCGCCGAAGCCGGGTCGCTCGTGTTGACGATCTTCGTCAACCCGCTGCAGTTCGGGCCGGCCGAGGACTTCGACCGCTACCCGCGCACCCTGGAGACCGACCTCGAGCTGGCCCGCGAGTGCGGCGTCGACCTGGTCTTCGCCCCGGCCCGGGAGGTCGTCTACCCGCACGGCGAGCCCGGCGTCCGGGTCGACCCCGGCCCGTTCGGCGAGCGGCTGGAGGGGGCCAGCCGCCCCGGCTTCTTCCACGGCGTGCTCACCGTGGTCAACAAGCTGTTCCAGCTGACCCGGCCCGACCTGGCGTACTTCGGCGAGAAGGACTTCCAGCAGCTGACCCTGATCCAGGCCATGGTCCGCGACTTCGACCTGCCGATCGACGTGCGCGGGGTGCCGACCGTGCGCGAGCCCGACGGCCTGGCCCTGAGCAGCCGCAACCGCTATCTCTCGCCGGTCGAGCGGGAGCAGGCGCTGGTCCTGTCCCGGGCGCTGGCGGCGGCCGCCGCGGCCGGCGACGTCGAGGCCGGCCTGGCCGAGTACGCCAAGGTGCCCGAGGTGAAGCTGGACTACCTCGTGCACACCCACGACCGTTACCTCACCGCCGCATGGGTCGGCGGCACGCGACTGATCGACAACCTCGGAGTGGACCGACCGTGATCCGTACGATGCTCAAGTCCAAGATCCACCGCGCCACCGTCACCCAGGCCGACCTGCACTACGTCGGATCCGTGACAGTGGACGAGGATCTGATGGAAGCCGCAGACCTCCTCGCCGGCGAGCAGGTCGCGATCGTGGACGTGACCAACGGGGCGCGGCTGGAGACGTACGTGATCGCCGGCCCCCGCGGCTCCGGCGTGATCGGCATCAACGGCGCCGCCGCCCACCTGGTGCACCCGGGCGACCTGGTCATCCTGATCTCGTACGCCCAGCTCGACGACGCCACCGCCCGCACCTACCGGCCGCGGGTCGTGCACGTCGACGCCGGCAACCGGGTGATCGAGCTCGGCGACGACGCGGCGGACGCCGTGCCCGGCATGGTGGGCTCGCCGGTCCGCGGCGACCTCATTCGCGGTTAGTAGGGTTTGCCGGTCCGGTCTAAGGTGTGGGCAGACTGCCCCGGGAGGACGGACGAGGATGGTGCGCAAGCTGACCGCGGCGCTGGTGCCGGTGATGGCCCTGGCCCTCCTGGCGGGCTGCGGCGCGCCCGCCGGCACCGACAAGGACCTCATCGACGACTGGGCGATGCTCGGCACGCCGAAGGTCCCGTCCCCGCCGGTCGGCGCCTGCTACACCACCACGGCCGACACCTTCCAGACCGAGAACATCACGCAGTTCTCGTTCAAGCTGGCCGACTCCTGCACCGCCACCCACGCGTCGGAGACGTTCTACGTCGGCGACCTCACCGGCTCCGCGGCGAGCGGCACCACCCCGCCGAAGGGCGAGGCGCTCAAGGACGGCTGGGCCAAGTGCGGCAGCGAGGCCGAGAAGTTCCTCGGCGGCGACTACCACGACGGCCGCCTGGAGATGCTGGTCCTGGTCCCGTCGGCCACCCAGTGGACGGCCGGCGCCCGTTACCTGCGCTGCGACCTGGCCGAGGTGGTCAGCGACGGCAACAAGCCGGTGAGCCGCACCAGCAGCCTCAAGGGCGGGCTGGGCGGGGACAAGCCGGCCGCGCTGACCTGCGCGACGGAGGTCTACGACACCGACGGCACGTCCTGGCTGGACTACACGCCGACCTCGTGCACCTCGACGCACAACATGGAGTACGTCGGCACCTACATCGCCAACGACCAGGCGTTCCCGGACAGCCAGGACGCGCGCAAGAAGCTGATCCGGCCGGGCTGCGAGGCGATCGGCGCCAAGTACCTCAACCTCACCGCCACCCAGTTGACCAACCACCAGCAGGTCGGCATCGGCTACTGGATGGTCGGCAAGGAGGACTGGGAGCGCGGCAACCGGGCCGCCCGCTGCTACGCGATGCTGTTCGACAAGAAGACGACCAGCAAGTCGATCAAGGGCATCGGCACGGCCCAGATCTAACGACCGCCGCCACTGGACAGTTACCGGCCGGTAACGCAGACTGCTTCCTCATGAAGCGGGTGGCCATCATCGTCGCCGTCCTGGCGCTGCTCGGCGGTGGCGTCTACTGGATGTACGAACGCGGGCAGGGCCGGGACATCCCGAGCGCCCCTCCGGCGTCCGCGCCCAAGGCCGGGACCTGCTACAACGTCGACGCCGGCGGGGCGAAGGCGGCCCTGCCCTGGGCCGGCGACCCCGTCGGCTGCGCCGCCGCGCACACCGTCGAGCTGTTCTACGTCGGCCAGGCGACCAAGGACCAGCTGCACCGGCTCGACGACGCCAGGGGCGACGAGGTGAAGGTCGCCCAGGCGCTGCTCTACGCCCAGGCCCGCCGGGCCTGCCTGGTCCAGGGCCCGCTGTTCCTCGACGGGGCCTGGCACGCGTCGCGGGTGCAGATCCTGGCGGCGTGGATCAAGCCGGCCACCGACGGGTTCTTCGGGTGCGCGGCCGCCGAGGTCACCGGTCCGACCGGCGATCAGTTCGCCCCCCGCACCGGCTCGCTCAAGGGCCTGCTCGGCAGCGATCGATCGCTCGACATCGCCTGTGTCAGGAAGACCGGAGATTCGCTTCGGTACGTCCAGTGCTCCGACCCCCACGACGGTGAGTACACGGGTGTGTACATCATCACTCCGCCCGAGGCGCCCTTCGACCAGGCGGCGGTGGCGTCGGCGACCAACAAGGGGTGCAGCGCGGTCGGGCTGAAGTACCTGGGCCTTCCCGACGACGGCTCCCGCGAGGACCTGACCCCGGGCTCGGTCGGGCCCAGGACGGCGGACGACTGGCTCGGCAGCGATCAGGCCTTCACCTGTTACCTGATGAGCGCGAAGCCGCTGAGGGCCACGGTCAAGGGGCTCGGCAAGGGCCCCCTGCCGCCGGCCTGAGCGCTCGGCGACGCACAGCGACAAGCATCACCACCCGCTGTACGGGTGAGTGATGTTGACTGTAGGGATGACAGTGGGCATGAACGGGCCGATCGTCCCGCGCCGCCTCGACGGGCCACCCCCCGGCTGGGCGGAGCCGACCGACGTGGTCGTCATCGGGTCCGGGGTGGCCGGGCTGACCGCCGCGCTCCACCTCCGCGAGGCTGGGCTGCACGTCACCGTGGTCACCAAGGTCAACATCGACGACGGGTCCACGCGCTGGGCCCAGGGCGGCATCGCCGCGGTGCTCGACCCGCTCGACACCCCCGAGGCGCACGCCCAGGACACGCTGGTGGCCGGCGTCGGGCTCTGCGACCCGGCCGCCGTCGACGTGCTGGTCCGCGAGGGCCCGACCCGGGTGCGCGAGCTCATCCGCTGGGGCGCCGAGTTCGACCGGCACAGCGACGGCTCCCTCATGCTCACCCGCGAGGGTGGCCACCACGCCAACCGGATCATCCACGCCGGCGGCGACGCCACCGGGGCCGAGGTACAGCGGGCCCTGCACGCCGCGGTGCACCGCGACCCCTGGATCCGGCTCATCGAGCACGCGCTGGTGCTCGACCTGCTCACCGACTCCGCCGGCCGGGCCTGCGGGGTCACCCTGCACGTGCTCGGCGAGGGCGCCGAGGACGGCGTCGGCGCGGTCATGGCCCGGGCGGTCGTGCTGGCCACCGGCGGCATGGGCCAGATCTTCGCGGCCACCACCAACCCGATCGTCTCCACCGGCGACGGGGTCGCGCTCGCGCTGCGGGCCGGGGCCCGGGTCACCGACCTCGAGTTCGTCCAGTTCCACCCGACCGCCCTGGCCCTGGGCAACCGCGACTCGCAGCAGCCGCTCGTCAGCGAGGCGCTGCGGGGCGAGGGGGCCTACCTGCGCGACGGCGACGGCAACCGGTTCATGCTCGGCCGCCACGAGCTGGCCGAGCTGGCCCCGCGCGACGTCGTGGCCAAGGGCATCTACCGGGTCATGCGGGCCGAGGGCACGAGCAACGTCTGGCTCGACGCCCGCCACCTGGGCCGGGAGTTCCTGGAGGCCCGGTTCCCGACCATCGTCGCCTCCTGCCGGGCGGCCGGCGTCGACCCGGCCGAGGACCTCGTCCCGGTCTCCCCGGCCGCGCACTACGCCTCCGGGGGCGTGCGCACCGACCTGCGCGGGCGCACCTCCATCGCCGGCCTCTACGCCTGCGGCGAGGTGGCCTGCACCGGCGTGCACGGCGCCAACCGGCTGGCCTCCAACTCGCTGCTTGAGGGGCTGGTCTTCGCCCGCCGCATCGCCGAGGACATCGCGCACGACCTGCCGAGCCAGGGCCGGCCGGCCACGGTCGAGCGGCCCGCCTGGTCGGCCGACCCGGCGATCCGCCCGCACCTGCAGGCCGCCATGTCGGCCCACGCCTCCGTGCTGCGCAGCGCCGAGTCCCTCGACCAGGCCACGCAGGCGCTCGCCAAGCTCTCCCTCGACCGGGCCAGCGCCAACGTGGCCGCCTGGGAGGCCACCAACCTGCTCACCGTCGCCAGTGCCCTGGTCGCCGCCGCAACGCAGCGGCAGGAGACCCGGGGCTGCCACTGGCGCGAGGACTTTCCCGACGCCAGCGACGTCTTCCGGGGGCACTTCCTCGCCGCCCTCGACGACGCCGGCGCGCTCACCGAAACCTGGGAGGACGCGTGAGGAACCAGTGAGGATCCAGACCGAGGCCGAGCTGCGCAAGGTCGGGCTCGACCCGGCGGCCGTGGCCGAGATCGTGCGGCGCACCCTCGCCGAGGATCTCGGCCCCGACGACCTGGACGTCACCAGCGTGGCGACGATCCCGGCCGAGCAGGCCGACGAGGCGGACATCGTGGCCCGGGCCGGCGGCGTGGTGGCGGGCCTGTGGGTGGCGGCCGCGGTGTTCGAGGCCACCTCCGGAAGTACCGTCGCCGAGGTCAGGAAGCGCGACGGAGAGCGCGTGGCCCGCGGCGACGTCCTGGCCACGGTGCACGGGCCCACCCGGGCGCTGCTCACCGCCGAGCGCAGCGCCCTCAACCTGCTCTGCCGCATGTCCGGCGTGGCCACCCACACCCGCCGCTGGGCGGACCTGCTGGAGGGCACCAAGGCGCTGGTCCTGGACACCCGCAAGACCACACCCGGCCTGCGGATCCTCGAGAAGTACGCCGTGCGCGCGGGCGGCGGCACCAACAAGCGCATGGGGCTCTACGACGTCGCCATGATCAAGGACAACCACAAGCTGGCCGCGGGCGGCATCACGGCCGCCTACCAGCGCGTGCGCGAGGCGTTCCCCGAGGTGCCGGTGCAGGTCGAGGTGACCACGGTCGGCGAGGCGGTCGAGGCGGTCACCGCCGGCGCGACGTTCCTGCTGCTGGACAACATGCGCCCGGAGCTGCTGCGCGAGGTCGTCGCCGCGGTCGGCGGGCGGGCCGAGCTGGAGGCGACGGGCAACCTGGCCCTGGACACCGCGGCCGAGTATGCCGCCACCGGGGTCGACTACCTCTCCGTCGGTGGGCTGACGCACTCCTCACCGATCCTCGACATCGCAATGGACCTGCGGTTGCATTGATGCAGTGGCACCCCGGTTAGGCTTCCGGGGTGCTGCTCTGCATCGACATCGGGAACACCAACACGGTGCTCGCCACGTTCGAGGGCGAGAAGATCGTTCACTCCTGGCGGATCAAGACCGACTCCCGCGCCACCGCGGACGAGCTCGGCCTGCTCTACCGGGGTCTGCTGGCCACCGACGCGGTGTCCCTGACCGGCATCGCGGCGTGCTCGACCGTCCCCGCCGCGCTGCGCTCGCTGCGCACGATGCTGCAGCGGTACTACGGGAACGTGCCCACCGTGATCGTGGAGCCCGGCGTGCGGACCGGCGTGCAGCTGGCCATCGACAACCCGAAGGAGGTCGGCACCGACCGGGTGGCCAACACCCTGGCGGCCTACACGCTCTACGGCGGCCCCTCCATCGTGGTGGACTTCGGCACCTCGACCAACTTCGACGTGGTGTCGGCCCGCGGGGAGTTCCTCGGCGGCGTGCTCGCCCCGGGCATCGAGATCTCGGTTGACGCCCTCGCCGGCCGGGCCGCCCAGCTGCGCAAGGTCGAGCTGGTCAAGCCGCCGCGGGTGATCGGCAAGAACACCGTGGAGTGCCTGCAGTCCGGCGTCGTCTACGGCTTCGCCGGGCAGGTCGACGGGGTCGTGCGAGGGGTGACCGCGGAGCTGGGCGGCGGCGTCAAGGCGGTGGTGGCCACCGGCGGGCTGGCCTCGATCGTGATCGGCGAGTGCGAGAGTGTCACCCATCACGAGCCGATGCTCACGCTGATCGGCCTGCGCCTCATCTTCGAGCGCAATACCTAGAGTTTCCGCGCGCGATAGGTATAGGTGATGTAAGGCAATTCGAACGACTCGTGTTCGGCGAACGTGCGGCCGGCCAGTTCGCGGACCCGGCGCTCGAGGCCCGCGCGGGTGGCCGGGTCGGCGACGAGGTAATAGGAGCGGGAGCGGATCAGTTCCACCAGCGAGTCGATGGTGTGCGGCGCGCTCCACCGGAAAAGCCGCAGCTCATGGGGGTCGAATGCCGGTCCGAACTGCTCCTCGGGCAGATGGCGCTCGTCGATGACGTCGCGGCCCCTGCTCCCGTCGAACACCTCGGAAAGGTCGGCCACCCAGGGCACCGACTCGTCGCGGACGTTCCAGAGCGGCACGAAGAAACCGCCCGGCCGCAGCACCCGGGCGATCTCGGTGTGCGCGGGCTCCCCGGCGAACCAGTGATATGCCTGCCCGGCCGTCACCGCGTCCAGGGCGGCGTCTTCCACCGGAATTGACGACGCCGAGCCGGATCGGGCGTCGCCGCCGATCTGCCGGCGCATTTCGTCGTCCGGCTCGACGGCGATGACGCGGTGGCCGAGTTCGGCCAGCAGGCGGGTCAGAATGCCCGTGCCCGCGCCCAGGTCGGCAATCGTGCGCGGCGGCTCGCCCAGGGCCCAGAGCAGGGCCTCGCGGGGATAACGCGGCCGGATTCGGTCGTACAGGGCGGCGGCCGGCCCGAACGAAGTCGCGTGTTTGGTGAAGTCCATGGCCCGACCGTACGCGATCGGCCAATTTCGCGGCATCGGCGGCGGCGCTTGGTCACGGATAGCAAGGCGCTCGACACGGATCTGTACGCGCGCATTGCACGTGAGCTATTCCGCGCAGCCGGACCCGGCCGGTATTTGTGCTGGTGTTCGCGGGGTAGTTTCGGCGGACCGTTGACGAGCCGCGCCCTTACTGCGTTATCTTTGCATTCGCACAACCGGGGCGGGCTTCCTCGAAAGGAATACGACAGTGGCCAAGCGGACCATCCACGTGCTGGTCGACGACCTCGACGGCGGAGAAGCCGACGAGACAGTGAAGTTCTCGCTCGACGGCGTGCAGTACGAGATCGACCTGTCCAAGAAGAACGCAACGAAGCTGCGCGATGCGTTCGGACCCTTCCTCACCGCGGGGACCAAGGTCGGGCGGGGTGGCGTGGTGGTCGGCGGTCGGGCCGCGAGCGCCCGCGGCCGGGGTGGGGCCGCCGCGGATCGCGAGCAGAACAAGGCGATTCGGGAATGGGCCCAGAACAAGGGCATCAAGGTGTCCGACCGGGGCCGGATCAAGCAGGAAATCGTCGACCGCTTTAACGCCGAAGCGGGCCGATAGCGCCGCTTGACCGTTTCGGGCTTAGCGGGCGTTTTGCTCCCTCCATAGCGATTCGAGAGTTTAGACACCCACCGTAGCGGTTCAGTTACGGTGGGTGTTGCGCGTTGGGCGTCCGATTTCGCTCTTGGCGTACGGGTCGGGGTGCTGGAACAGGCCCGCGGGTGCGAACGTTGGGGTCAAGCACCGGGTACACGTGGTCCCCGGGGGGTAGGCAACAACAGACCGTGGGTCTCGGTGCCCGAATGTGGGGTGCGGCAACGCCGCACACCCCGCAAGGTGTCGGCTCGCGGCGATAGAGTGATGGCACGGTCACGTTGGCGTCCGACAGAGCTTAGGCGTGGCGACCTCCTCACAAGGGGGTTCCGCGCACAAGCGGCGGCGACGGACACGGCACGTGAGGAGCAGGGATGTTCGAGCGGTTCACCGACCGAGCACGACGGGTTGTCGTCCTGGCACAGGAAGAAGCCCGGATGCTCAACCACAACTACATCGGCACCGAGCA
>NZ_JBFAZW010000136.1:0-24588 GCF_040682015.1 Dactylosporangium sp. NPDC051485 | reverse complement strand
GCCCGGATCGAAACCCAGCTCCGCAACAAGGACATGGGCCTGGAACTCACCGACAACGCCAAGAAGTTCCTCGCCAACAAAGGCTACGACCCCGTGCTGGGCGCCCGGCCGCTGCGCCGCACCATCCAGCGCGAGATCGAAGACTCCCTGTCCGAACGCATCCTGTTCAACGAACTCAAGCCCGGCCAGATCGTGGTCATCGACTGCGAAGGCGACCCCGCCCAGTTCGAGAAGGCCAAGCTGGTCTTCAACGGCGCCGGGGTGGTGCCGGACTCCGTGCCCGTCGGCATGCCGGCCGAGGAGAGCGGCGACTGACGTCCGTTCTTCCCAGCGACGAGAGGCCGGTCCCATTCGGACCGGCCTCTCGGGGTGGCGTCAGCGTGCCAGGGACTCCTGATCGGCCAGCACCACCAGATCGGCGGTCTCGGCCGTCAGCCGGATCGTGGACTCCTCGACCTGGACGCAGTAGGCGACCGGTGGACCCGGTGAGCCCCAGATCGCGCCGACGATCGCGGCGATCCGGTTCTCGTGCGGACTCGCCAGCATCCGCACCCTGGTGCCGGGCGCGTGACCGTCGTCCGCGATCATCAGCACCACGTCGAGGATCTGGCGTACCCCCTCGAACGGCGGATCGTCGACATAGGGCTCGCCGTCGGCGCTCTCGCGCGGCGCCCACATGCTGCGGTACAACGCGGAAAGGCGGGTCGCCTCCTGCCGAAGCGGCAGCTGCGGGCTGTTCTCGCTCAGCGCAAGGGCCCGCTCGATGGCGGGCCACAGCGTCGCAGGCGCCCGCTCCAGCAGCGCCCGGGCCTCGCGATCCAGCTCGGCGCAGGCCATGTCGAGCGCCGTCTCCTCGCCCATTTCGGCGATCCACGCAAGGTCGCCCGTCTCGGGAATCAGGCCCGGCGACTCCACGGCGACAGTCACGTACAGCATCGTCAGCAGCTCCTGACGGTATGTGCCGTGATAGAGCGGGCCGACCTTGGACCCGGGCCGGCCACGGGTGGGCGGGAACCGCTCTACCAGGTGCTGGGCCCGGCCGTCGGGCAGGACCGCGGCGCGGCGGGTGTCGGCCAGCCGCTCGTCCATCGAACGCCGTTCCCGCAGTTCGATCAGGCGCTGCCGGTGTGCATCGTGACCCGTGGGGTAGATCGTCCGGCCGTACGTCGCGATCATCTCGCCGGGTCGCAGCCCCACCGCCTCCATCTGCCGGGCCGCGACCGAGTAGGAGACACCGGTCCGGGCGGCCTGGGCGCGGATGGCCCGCTTGCGGGCCTGGTCCTGCCGCGAGGTCCGTCGTGGATGCTGGTCAGCCATGAACGCCACTCTCCGGCGCGATCCACGCCTCGCACCGAACAGACGGCGTGACGGCACGCCGAACACCGGGACCGTGGCGCCGAGTCGGAGACCCTTGGCCCGCATCGGGTGGCCAGGCGTGGGCGGCCATCCATGGGCACGGGCAGGCGCACTGCCCGCACACATGGTATCTCGGACCGCGCGCCGCCGGGGGCACCGACTGGCTCGTGCTGAGCCCGCCGCCGGGCCTGAGCTCGGACACCGAACCGACCGGCCGCTACCTGCTCACCGAACCGCTCGCCGACGCGCGGCGGTGGGCCCGGCCCCTCGCCCAAGCGGACCTGGCCACCGCCGTGCTCGACGAACTGGACCGCCCGACGGCCCGGCGCGCACACCTGGCGGTGTACGCGGCCAAACGGCCGCCGCGCGCAGCACCCCGCCGGACAGATCGCCCCGAGCCGACCGGAGTCCGGCACCCCGTCAGCGCGCGGCAGACTCGGCAGCGATGTCCGGCTCCGGCTCGGACAGGCCACCCCCGAGCCGGCCCGGAGCAGGCCGATGTCCGGGCACGCCGTCAGCGCGCGGCAGACTCGGCGAGGCCGGCCCCGAGCCGGCCCGGAGCGGGCCGGCGTCTGGGAACGTCGTCAGCGCGTGGCGGACTCGGCGGCGATGTCCGGCTCCGGGGCCGCGGTCGCGGGCGGGCGGCGGAAGTTCGTCGCCACCAGGATCGTCAGGACCATGCCGGCCGCGGCGACCAGGACCGCGTCACGCAGGCCGGAGCTCGTCGCGGTGCGCAGCTGCGGGCCGGTGAGACCCTCGGTGCCGGCGTTGGCCACGGCGACGAGGGCGGCCAGGCCGACGGCCGAGCCGACCTGCTGGCCGGTGGATACGATGCCGGAGGCGATGCCCTGGTCGAACAGGGCGGTGCCGGTCGTCGCGGCGGCGAACATCGTGGTGAACACGACGCCCTGGGCGACGTTGAGCACCACCATCGACGGCAGCAGCGCCAGGTAGGAGCCGCCCGCGCCGATGCCCAGGCCGAGGGCGACGGTGGCCGCGGCGCCCACCGTGAGGCTCACGACGAGGGTCGGGCGGTTGCCGAAGCGGTAGGCGAGGCGTCCACCGGCCAGCGAGCCGGCCGCGCCCGCGGCCATCGGCACCACGTAGGCCAGGCCGGTCTGCAGCGCCGAGTAGCCCAGCACCCGCTGGAAGTGCACGGTGAGGAAGTACAGCAGCGTGCCGAACGTCGCCATGAACAGCAGCGTCAGGCTCACCCCGGTGCTGAGGTTGCGGTTGCGGAACAGCCGCAACGGCATGAGCGGCGACGCCGTGCGGGCCTCCACGGTGATGAAGACGGCCAGCAGCGCGACGCCGCCGGCCGCAGCCGCCAGCAGGGCCGGGGACGTCCAGCCGAGCACCGGGCCCTGCACGAGGGAGAAGACGACGAGGGTGACACCACCGGTGGCGGTGACGGCGCCGAGCAGGTCGAAGCGGCCGGGGGCGCGCGGGCCGTCGGGCGGCAGCAGCAGCCGGGCGCCGGCGATGGCCAGGGCGGCGAGCGGGACGTTGACGTAGAAGACCGCCGACCAGCCGAACGCCTCGGTGAGCACGCCGCCGAGCAGCGAGCCGAGCACCATGCCGCCGGCGCCGGCGGCGGCCCAGACCGAGAAGGCGCGGTTACGGTCGCGGCCCTCGTCGAAGGAGGTGACCACGAGCGCGAGGGTGGCCGGGAACAGCAGTGCGCCGCCGAGGCCCTGCACGGCGCGGGCGGCGACGAGCAGGCCCGCCACCCCGGCCAGGCCGCCGGCGAGCGAGGCGACGGCGTAGAGCGCCAGGCCGGCCACGAAGATCCGCCGCCGGCCCAGCAGGTCGGCGGCGCGCCCGCCGAGCAGCAGGAAGCCGCCGAACGCGACCGCGTAGGCGCTGACCACCCACTGCAGGTTCTGGTCGGAGAAGCCGAGGTCGGCGCCGATGCGCGGCAGCGCGACGTAGACGATGTTGTAGTCGATCGAGGTGATCAGCTGGGCGAGGCCGAGCAGGGCGAGCACGAGCCCGCCCCGTGGGCGTCGACCGGCGTCGGGTGCCGTCATGGGGCCCGCCTTCCGGAAATTCAGTGTCCGCTGCCGGACGGGTTGTCGATGAGGTACCGCCACCGCCCGTCGGCCCCCCGCCGCGCCACGTCGGTGGCGGTGCCGGTGACCCGGACCGGCGCGCCGCCGGGCCCGTCGGGGCCGTCGAGGTCGGTGACGTGGTCGGTGACGAGCAGCGCCACGCCGCCGGCCTGGTAGATGTGGCGGATGCGGATCTCCATGTGCCGGACCCGGCCCATGAACCCGCCGATCGAGTCGCGCAGCGCCGCCCCGGTGACCGTCTCGCCGGGGGCCACCGCGAGCACCGCGCCGGGCTCGAACAGCCGGGCCGCGGCCTCGGCGTCGCCGCCGTTGTAGGCCTCGGCCACGAGCCGGACCAGCTCGACCGGGTCGGCGGCGCCGCCCACGCCGCCGCGGAAGGGGCGGGTGAGCACCTCGACGGCGTGCCCGTCTTCGCTGTTGAAGTAGAAGCCGCGGCCGCCGCCCCAGCGGTTGATCTGGCCGGGGCCGTGGTGCAGGGGGCCGGCCCAGAAGGGCCGGCCCTGCTGCCGCAGTCTCGCGAGCACCGCGTCGAAGTCGTCCTCGGTCACCGCGAACGCGTAGTGCTGGGTGGTCACCTCGCCGGTCACCTCGACGAACTCCAGCAGCGTGCCGTCGTCCAGGCGCACCGCCGGGAACGGCCCGGACCACGACGGCTCGGGCAGCCCCAGCGTGTCGGCGAGGTCCCGCGCCGCGCGGCGGGCGTCACGGGCGTGCACGAAGGTGTGGTCGAGCCGGACGGTCACGGCTGCGCTACCGGGGCACCGCCGAGCAGTTCGGCGCGCCACTGGGCGTACTGCAGGCCGCCCGGCCCCGCCCAGAAGTCGGCCACCTCGGGCGGCAGCCCGCCGACGAACTTCTCCCGCTCGTGCGGCGTGGCGTCCTGCAGCCCGATGCCGAGGAACACCAGCGCCTTCTCCTGCGGGATGGAGGCGTGCCCGCGCCGCTCGAACTCGGCCCACTCCTCGGCGGTGATGTGCTCGCGGATGAGCGGCAGCACGTGCTGCTCCTCGTCGGCCAGGTGGGCGTCGGTGACGACGGACAGCCGGGCCGCCACCGACGCCAGCCGGTCGCGGTCGGCCTGCGACGCGCTCTCCCGCCACACCGGGGCGAGCGCGCCGACCTCCTCCAGCAGGACGTGCAGCTCGTCGTGCTGCTGCTGCATGCGGCTCACCGCGGCGGCGTCCGGCTCGGCCCGGCTCAGCAGCGGCGGCCACAGCAGCTCGTCCTCGCCCACGTGGTGCTCGTGCAGGGAGTCGGCCATGTCGGTCAGGTGCTCGGCGACCAACGCCGCCCGGGCGTGGTCACCGGGCTCGGCGGCGGCGATGAGGTTCGCGAGGAGGCGCAGCTCCCGGCGGTACACCTGATGCACCCACGCCATGCCCCAGGGGTCCAGTGGCTCCGTCATGTCAGCCCCCTCACGCGGCCGGAGTGACGACGAGCTTGCCCAGCGTGTGGCGGCGCTCGAGCTCGGTGTAGGCCTCGGCCACCAGCTCGAGCGGGAACGCCTGGACCGGCACCTCGAGGCGCCCGTCGGCGACCAGGCCGGCCAGCTCGGCCAGGACCTCGGGGCGCGACGCGTCGTTGCTGCCGCTGGCCTTCACCCCGTGCTGGGCGACGGCGGCGAAGTTGATCAGCGTGTTGACCCGGTCCGGCTGGACACCCAGCCGCAGCGCCAAGTCGACGTAGTCGGCGCCGAACGCGTCGACGAACGCGTCGATCTTGTCGCCGGCGGCCTCGCGGACGCGCTCCTCGACGCCCTCGCCGTAGGCGACCGGCACGACGCCGCGGCCGCGCAGCCACTCGTGGTGGTCCTCCCCGGCCAGGCCGATGACCGTGGCGCCGGCGATGCGGGCCAGCTGCACCGCGATCGTGCCGACCCCGCCGGCGGCGTTGGCCACCACGACCGTGTCGCCCTCGCCCGCCGCGACCGCGCTGATCGCGGCCCAGGCGGCGGCGCCGGCGGTGTAGAGCGCCCCGGCGACCTCCCACGGCACGCCGGCCGGGCGCGCGGTGAGGTTGGCCACCGGCACCACGGCGTAGTCGGCCTGGGTGCCGCGCTCGTCGGTCCAGCCGAGGACCTCGTCGCCGGGCGCGAACGCGGTGACGCCCGGGCCGGCCGCCTCGACGACACCCGCGACGTCACGCCCCTGCTGGGAGGGGAAGCTGGTGGGGTACACCTTGTCGAGGAAACCCCCGCGGATGCCGCTCTCCACCGGGTTGAGCCCGGCCGCCCGGACCCGCACGAGGACGGTCCCCTCGCCCGGGGCGGGCTGCTCGGCCTCCACCACCTGCAGGACCTCGGGCCCACCAAACTGCTCGAACCGCACAATGCGTGGCATGCTCACTCCTGAAAGCTCGCGCGGAAAAAACCGGACAAGACGACCGTTGCACCCCGGCCGGGCCGTGAGAATCGGACCGCTCTGCCTAGGACTGGCGACCCTGGTCTACGCGGGTGACAACCACACCGGCCCGCGGCAGCCGGCGCCCGCGCGTGGCGACGCTGGCCTGCGCGGGTGACAAACCTGACGGAAGGCCGGCGCCGCGGTTGCGCCGGCCGCCGTCGCCCGGCGAGGCTGCCGGTATGCGCGCCGCCTACCTCGAGCAGCTGGGACCGCCCGACGTCATCCGCTTCGGGGAGGTCGCCGATCCGGTGCCGGGCCCCGCCGACGTGCTGGTCGACGTGCTGGCCACCACGGTCAACCCGGTGGACACGTTCGTGCGCTCGGGGGTGTTCCGCACGCCGCTGCCGATGCCGTTCGTGGTCGGCCGGGACCTCGTCGGCACCGTCGCGGCGGCCGGCCCGGGCGCGACCGGCTTCGCCCCCGGCGACCTCGTGTGGTGCAACAGCCTCGGCCACGCCGGGCGGCAGGGGGCGGCGGCGCAGCGGGCCGTGGTCGCCGCCGACCGGCTCTACCGGCTGCCGGCCGGGGTGGCGCCGGAGGTCGCGGTCACCATGGTCCATCCGGCCGCCACCGCCTTCCTGGGACTGTTCACGCACGGCCGGCTGCGTGCCGGCGAGACGGTCGTCGTGGCCGGCGCCGGGGGCAACGTCGGTTCGGCCCTGGTGGTGCTCGCCGTCGCGGCCGGGGCCCGGGTGGTCGCCACGGCCTCGGCGGCCGACGCCGATTACTGCGCGGGCCTGGGCGCCGCGGAGGTCCTCGACTACCGCGCGCCGGACCTGGCCGCGGGGCTGGCCCGGGCCTGCCCGGACGGCATCGGCCTCTACCTGGACACCTCCGGCCGCAACGACCTGGAGACGGTGGTGGAGCTGCTCGCCTTCCGGGGCCGGGTGGTGCTGCTGGCCGGCGCCGCGTCCCGGCCGGTGCTGCCCGCAGGCGCGCTGTACATGCACGACCGGACCGTCACCGGCTTCGTCATCTCGCACGCGAGCGCCGCGGAGCTGGCCGAGGCGTCGGTCACGATCAACCGCCTGCTCGCGGCGGGCCGGCTGCGCCCCCGCGCGACGCTGGAGCTGCCGCTGGCGCGCACGGCCGAGGCGCACCGCATGATCGAGCGCGGCGAGCTGCACGGCCGGCGCACGGTGCTGCGGCCCTGAGCCCGGGCTCACCCGGCCTCGCCGGACAGCGCATCGCGCAGCCGGAAGAGGCGCAGCGCCAGGTGTACGTCCAATGCCTGGACGGGCCGCTGCCAGTCCGGGCCGAGCAGCTCCTTCACCCGCTCGAGCCGGCGGGCCACGGTGTTCGGGTGCACGTGCAGCCGCTCGGCCGCGTTCGTCGGGCTGCCGTTCGCCGCGAAGTAGGCGTCCAGGGTCCGCACCAGATCGGTGGGGCGGCGCCGGTCGTGGTCGAGGACCGGGCCGAGCACGCTGTCGACGAACTCGTCGACGCCGTGCCTGCCGGACAGCAGTACGCCGAGAAAGCCCAGCTCCCGCTCGGAGGCTCCGCGCCCGGTGAGCTCCAGCGCGGTCAGCGCCTCCAGGCAGCGCATCGCGTCGCGGTGGCAGCCGGCGATCGCCGTGACCCCGCTGACCGGCCCGGCCGCGCCGACGGTGACCGGCGCGCCGAGCCGGGCCGTGAGCTGCTCGGTGGCGCTGCGGGCGAACCCACCCGGATCGGTGCCGGGCGTGACGAAGACGAGATGGCCGTCGCGCACCCCGCTGAGCCCGCCGGTCCGCCACGCGTGCGCGGCCGCCCAGGTCGCCCCGCGCGGGCCACCGCTCGCCTCGGGCCGGGCGACGAGCACGACGTGCGGCCGTTCGAGGTCGACGCGCAGCCGGCGGGCGGCCCGTTCCAGCCGTCGCCGGGAACGGGGTGGCGTGCTCAGCAGGTCGTCGAGCAGGTCGTCGCGGGCGTGTTCCTCGGCCGCGGCCCCGGCGTGCTGGCGCAGCACGACCGCGGCGGCCTGCGCGACGAGGGGCAGCAGCTGGCGCTCGTCGGCGCCGAGCCCCCGCCCGGCCCGCACCAGCAATGTGCCGAGGGGCCGCCCGCCGGCCGCCACCGGCACCGCGACCTCCGGGGCGCCCCCCGTGGCCACCGCCTCGCCGTCCGCCTCGGGCGGGCTCCCGGCGCCCACGGTGCGGCCGTCGACGTCGAGCAGCGCGACCGCGGCGCGCAGGCGGCGCCCGGCCTCGTCGGCGAAGTCCTGCGGATCGGCGGCGCTGACGGCCAGCTCCACCAGGTCCTGGTGGGCCGCCCCGAGCGCCTGGGCGCGGCCGAGCCGGGCGGCGGTGCGGGCGGTGGTGTTCTCCAGGCCGGACAGCCGCGCGGCCGTGCGCTCCAGCAGCCGCGCCTTCTCGATCGCCGCACCGGCCAGCTCGGCCAGCGACCCGAGCAACGCGCACTCCGCGGCGGCGAACGGGCGGGCGCGGCGGTCGGCGATGTACAGCACGCCGAACGGCCGCCGCCCGAACCGGCCGGTGCCGTGCCCGAGCCGGACCGCGATCACGGCGCGCAGCTCCTCGGCGGCCGGCAGCCCGGTGTCCGCCGCCGCATCGGCCGGGTCGGTGGCGTCGGCGGTCCAGCACGGGCCGGGGGAACACAGGACGCGGGCGGCGAGGCCCTCGTCGCGGGGCAGGCGCAGGCCCGGGGCCAGGCCGGAGGTCAGGCCGTCGACGGCGCGGACGGTCAGCTCGCCGCGCTCGTCGTCGAGGACCGCGACGAAGGCGAGGGCCAGGCCCAGCAGGCGGCGGGCGTGGCTGGCGGCAACGGGTAGCAGAGCCGCCACGTCGCCACTGACGGCGAGATCTCGGGCGGCGTCGACGAGCACAGCGAGCCCTCGGCTGTCATCGTGGCCGAGCGGCTCGCCGGGTAGGGCGAGCGGCGGTCGCACAGGTACCTCCGGGTAGGAGTGCGGCGGAAGTGTCCCGGGGCGCGTCGTCGCGCCCGCCGGGCAAGCGGAAGCCCCCGTGCAGAAATATGGACGCACGTCACTGCACCCGAATGGAGCTAACACCAGGTTCGGTAGCCACTCAAGTACGGTGAGTGTTACATCTCCTTATCGCCACACGCCGCCGACCTGCGGCGGGCCACATTTCGTCACTGAGTAGGACCAACGATCCTTGGCTACCAGCACCCGCGGCGGGCGATGATGACGGCATGAACCGACGCGAGCTCGCCGACTTCCTCCGCCGCTGCCGCGAGCGGCTGCAGCCGCACGACGTGGGGCTGACCGCCGGGGCCCGGCGGCGCACCCCCGGGCTGCGGCGCGAGGAGGTGGCGCAGCTCGCCGGCATGTCCGCCGACTACTACATGCGCCTGGAGCAGGCCCGCAGCCCGCAGCCGTCGACACAGCTGCTGGCGCCGCTGGCCCGGGCCCTGCGGCTCAACGACGACGAGCGCGACCACCTGTACCTGCTGGCCGGGCACCGGCCGCCGACCGGGCGGCAGGCCGGCGACCACGTGCGGCCGGGGCTGCTGTTCCTGCTCGACCGGCTCACCGACGCGCCGGCGCAGATCCTCAACGACATCGGGGACCTGCTGGCCCAGAACGCCCTGGCGGAGTCGCTCTTCGGCGGGGTGTGCTCGACCCAGCCCCAGAACCGCAACATCGTGTGGCGGTGGTTCACCGATCCTGGCACGCGCGCGGCGTACCCGGCGGAGGACCGCGACCACTACGGCCGCCTGCACGTGGCCGACCTGCGCGCCGCGGTGGCCCGCCGCAGCGGCGACCCGGCCGCGCTCGACCTGGTGCGCCGGCTGCGCGCGGCCAGCCCCGAGTTCGCCGAGCTGTGGGAGCGCCACGAGGTCGGCGTGCGGCGCAACGGCAACATCCGGGTGATCCACCCGACGGTCGGGCTCATCGACCTGACCTGCGAGCAGCTGCTGTCGCCCAGCGAGGACCAGCACCTGCTGCTGTTCACGCCGGCACCGGGCAGCCGCAACGCGGAGCAACTGCAGCTGCTGCGCGTGGTCGGGCGCGAGCTGTTCCCGGGCCTGACCGAGCAGGACGAGACCCGCACACACTGACCCACGCACACTGACCCACGCACCGCCGCGGGCAACGGCGCCGCGCGCCGGCCCGCTTCCGCGCTTCGCCGTTCGTCGAGGGCGCGAGCTTCGAGTGCAACGCGCTCGCCGGGCCGGCACACCGGCGGGCGACGACGAGCCAAAAACCTACTTTTCCGATCGGAGTAGTGATGACAGCCATCCCCCTGGTGGACCTGGAGCCCTGGTTCAGCGGTGACGCGGCCGACCGGGCCGCCGTGGCCGCCGAAATCGACCGGGCCCTGCAGGTGTCGGGCTTCCTGCTCGTCACCGGCCACGGCGTGCCGGCGGACCTGCGCGAGCGCACCCGCGCCGCCGCCCGCCGCTTCTTCGCCCTGCCCGAGCCGCAGAAGCGCCCGTACGCGGTGCCGGTCGGCGGCCGCGGCTGGATCCCGCCGGGGGCCGAGGCCAACGGCTACCTCGAGGGCGTGGAGTCGCCGCCGGATCTCAAGGAGTCGTACTCCGTCGGCTCCTCGGTCGAGGCCGCCGACCCCGCCGCCGACCTCGGCTGGCACCCCGCCAACGTCTGGCCGGCCGGCGTGCCGGAGCTGGAGGCGAGCGCGCGGGAGTACATGGACCGCGTCCGCGCGCTGTCCGACGATCTGCTGACCATCTTCGCCACCGCGCTCGACCTGCCGGCGGATCACTTCACCCGGCACACGCGCTTCCCGAAGTACACCTTGAACATCAACCGCTATCCCCCGCTGTCCGAGGTCGGCGCGCCCGGCGACGGGCAGTTCCGCATCGGGCCGCACACCGACTTCGGCACGGTCACGGTCCTGGACCGCGAGCCCGGCGTCGGCGGGCTGCAGGTGTACACGCCGGAAGGCGAGTGGGAGGACGCACCCTACGACCCGGCCGCGTTCACGGTGAACATCGGCGACCTGATGGCCCGCTGGACCGGGGACCGGTGGCGCTCGACCCGGCACCGGGTGCTGCCGCCGCAGGCCAGCGCGCCCGACGAGGACCTGGTGTCGCTGGTCTTCTTCTACGTCAGCGACCGCGACGCCCGCATCGCCTCCCTCGCGCCGCCGATCGGGCGGCGGGAGCACCCGGAGATCTCCGCCTCGCAGTACCTCTTCGAGAAGCTCCAGGCGATCAGCGTCGGCTGACGGGACAGAAAGGGCGCCGCGTGGGCGGCGCCGCACCACCCCATCTCGCCGTCGCGCTCGACGGCGCCGGCTGGCACCGCCGCGTGGCGCCTGCCGGACGCCCGGCCCCGCGAGCTGCTCGGCGCACACCACCCGGCCCGCAGCGCCACCCGGCGCTGTTCGGCCTGCACCCGCCCGACCCGGGCGCCCCGGACGGCCGCCTGCTGCGCATGGTTGCGGTGACCGCCGGCGACGACCCGGCCGCCGTGGCCGAACGGCTCGGCAATCCGGACAACGCCGTCCTGCTCGATCCGGACGGCCCCGCCGCCGCACAGGTGGCGCTGGGCGTGCCCGCGCTGCTCCCCCAACCCCGACTGGACGGTGCCCGATGACCTCTCCCCCCGACCGACCGGCCCGCCTGCCCTCGCTCACCGGCCTGCGGTTCCCGGCCGCGCTGCTGGTCTTCGTCTACCACGGCTCCCTGCAACTGCCCAGCACCTCGCTGTTCACCGACCAGACCTTCGCCGCGCACTACGCGACCGCCGCGTCCCAGCTCGGCGCGCTCGGCGTCACGTTCTTCTTCGTCCTCAGCGGCTTCGTGCTGACCTGGTCGGCCCGCGAGCACGACAGCCCGGCCGCGTTCTGGCGCCGGCGGCTGGTGAAGATCTACCCGAACTACGTGGTGGCGTGGGTGCTGGCCATGCTGGTCTTCGCCGCCGCGTACACCCCGGCCGGGCAGGCGGCGCTCAACCTGTTCATGCTGCAGGTCTGGGTGCCGGACTTCTTCGTCAACCTCGGCGTCAACCCGCCGAGCTGGTCGCTGGGCACGGAGGCGTTCTTCTACGCCGCCTTCCCGCTGCTGCTGCCGCTGGTCAACCGGATCCGCGCCGAGCGGCTCAAGTACTGGATCGCCGCCACCGTCGCCGGCGTGATCGCCACGCCGCTGATCGCCTACGCCGCGTTCCCCGACACCCCGGCCGTCCCGGGCGGCTGGGATGCGTCGCAGTCGCAGTACTGGTTCGCCTACTTCCTGCCGCCGGTGCGCCTGCTCGACTTCGCCCTCGGCATCCTCGTGGCCCGCGCCGTGCTGCTCGGGCGCTGGCGCGACATCGGGCTGGGCTGGTCGGCGCTGCTGCTGGTGGTCTCGGTGCCGCTGGCCTCGTTCGTGCCGTACCTCTACGGCCAGCGCGCCGTCACCATCGTGCCGATCGCGCTGCTCGTCGCCGCGGCCGCGACCGCGGACACGAAGGGCCGGTTCACGCCGTTGCGCAGCGGGCCGGCCCGCTGGCTCGGCGAGGTCTCCTTCGCCTTCTACCTGCTGCACTTCATCGTCATCGCCGGCAGCCGCACACTGCTGGGCCGCACGTTCTCCACCCCGGCCGCGATCGGGCTGCTCGCCGTGGAGCTGGCCGTGTCGATCGCCGCCGCGGCCGCCCTCTACACCTGGTTCGAGCGGCCGATCACCCGCCGGTTCTCCGCGCCCCGGCAGCCCGCCGCGGCCGTCCCCGCCCAGCGCCAGCCCGCCGAGGCGGCGCTGTCCGTCGAACACTGAGGAGCCCACGATGCCGCAACCCGTTCTGGTCTTCGGCGGTGGCGGCCAGGTCGGCCGCGCCGTCGTCGACGAGCTGCTCGCCGCCGGCGCCACGGTCCGCGCAACCGGCCGCAACCCCGACCGGCTCGACCTGCCCGCCGGGGTCGAGCGCGTCCGCGCCGACCTGACCGACCCGGCGACCCTGCCCGCCGCGCTGCGGGGCGTGCGCAAGGTCTTCCTCTACGCGGTGCCCGACGGGGTGGACGCGTTCGTCGCCGCGGCGCAGGAGGCCGGCGTCGAGCACGTCGTGCTGCTGTCCTCCGACACGGTGCTCGATCGCATCCCGGCCCGCAAGGCGATCGCCGACATGCACCGCGTGGTCGAGCGGGCGCTGGAGGACTCGGGCCTGGCCACCACGTTCCTGCGCCCGGACAACTTCGCCAGCAACGTGCTGCTGTGGGGGTGGGCCGACTCGATCCGGGACGGCGGCGTGGTGCGCTTCCCCTACCCCGAGTCGCACAGCGACGCGATCCACGAGCGCGACATCGCGGCCGTCGCCGCCGTGGCGCTCACGCGGCCCGGGCACGAGGGTGAGCGGTACCTCATCACCGGCCCCGAGTCGGTCACCCAGCGCCGCCAGGCCGAGCTCATCGCGGAGGCGACCGGGCGGCCCGTGCGGGTGGAGGAGCTCACCCCGGAGCAGGGCCGGGCCGAGCTGGCCCGGATCGTGCCCGCGTGGGTGATCGACGCGACCATCGGCTACTGGGCGGCGACGGACGGGGTGCCGTACCAGGTGACGGACGTCGTCGAACGGGTCACCGGCCGCCCGGCGCGCAGCTTCGCCGCCTGGGCCCGCGACCACGCCGCCGACTTCCGCTGACCGACCGTCCGATCGAGGCCGGGCCCGGCGACGGGCCCGGCCCTCCGGCATGTCCGAGAACCGCCGGAAACCAAACCTGACGAATATGACTTCGAGGCTTTGACCGGGGTTTTTAGGGCCAGTGACGATGGTGGCATGGCCGAACCCGTGAACCCGCCTCCGCTGCTGCAGTCGCGCGCCGAGATCCACGTCGCCGCGACCCCGGCCGAGGTGTACGCCGTCATCAGTGACCTGCCGCGCAGCGGCGAATGGAGCGCCGAGTGCGTCGGCGGGCGCTGGATCGCCGGGGCCCCCGCCACCGTCGGCGCGGTGTTCCAGGGCGACAACTGGCGCCGCGACGACGTCGTGGCCTGGGCGCCGGTGGTGCGCGGCCAGTGGAGCACCGAGTCCGAGATCGTGGCCGCCGACCCCGGCCGCTCGTTCCACTGGGCCATGCGCGACAGCGCCGGCAACGCCCAGGACAGCGTGTGGGCCTTCGACATCGAGCCCGACGGCGAGGGCGCCCGGCTCGTCCACCACTTCCGCATGGGCCGCCCGACCGAGGGCATCCGCAAGATCATTTCGGGGCTGGACGACGGGCAGCGCGCCCGGTTCTTCGCCGAGTGGGGCGAGAAGGTGCGCGGCGACCTCGCCGAGACCCTGCAGCGGATCAAGCCGGTCATCGAGCAGGACGCGTAGGGAGCCACGCCATGCTGCTGCAACGCATCGGCAACCGCGGCATCGGGCTCGGCACCCTGCTCGACCGCGCCGCCGCCCGCCACCCGGGCAACACCGTGGTCCTCGACCACACCCTCGCCATCGCCCCGCAGCTCGGCCGGCACACCACCGTCGCGCGTCTCGCCGAGGCCGTCGCCGACGCCGCGTCGCGCCTGTGGGCGGCCGGGGTACGCACCGGCGACCGGGTCGTGGTGCACAAGTCCGACGGCTTCGACATCACCCTGCTCGCCATCGCCGTCGCCCGCATCGGCGCGGTACCGGTGCTGCTCTCCCCGAAGCTCGACGGCCAGAGCGTCGCCGCGCTCCTGCGCCGGGTGGACCGGCCCTACCTGCTCACCGATGCCGCCAAGCTCGAGCGCGACCTGCCCGGCGAGGTGTTCGAGCTGTCCGCCCGGGTGCTGCTGGCCGACGGCACGCACCCCGGCGCCACCGCGCTGCGCGACCTCACCGGCGCGACCCCGGTGCCGCCGGTGTCCACGGACCCGGGGGCACCGGCGCTGATCACCCACACGTCTGGCACGACCGGCACGCCGAAGCTGGCCGTCCACACCGGACGGACGCTGCAGGCCCGCTACCGGCCCCAGGCCGCCGTGGCCGCGCTGGTGCGCAAACGGCGCCCGGTCGCCATCCACGTCTCGTTCGTCCACTCGCGACTGTTCACCGCGCTGGCCATCACGCTGCTGCGCGGCTTCCCGCTCGTGGTGCTGGCCGACGACGACCCCCGGCGGGTCGCCGAACTCTTCGCCGAGGTCCGGCCCGGCGTGCTGGAGGCGCACCCGAACACGTTCCTGCGCTGGGAGGACCTCGCCGCGGACCCGCGCCGGCCGCTGGCCTCCGTGCGGTACTTCAGCAGCACCTTCGACGCGATCCACCCGCGCACCGTGCACCGCATGCTGCACGCCTCGGCCCACCGCTTCCCCGTCTTCGGCCAGCTCTACGGCCAGAGCGAGGTCGGCCCGATCGTGGCCCGCGCCTTCACCCGCCGCCGCTCGCCGCACACCGACGGGCGCTGCGTCGGACGGCCGTTCCCCGGCATGACCGGCGTGCGGGTGGTCGGCCGCGACGGGCGGCGGGCGAGCGCGGACTCCCCCGGCTTCATCGAGGTCCGCACCGACGGGCGGGTCCTGACGTACCTCGGCGAGCAGACCCGCTACGACGGCCAGCGCACCGGCCAGTGGTGGCGGATGGGCGACCTCGGCTACCGCACCCGGTGGGGCTGCCTGCACCTGCTCGACCGCGAGGTCGACGAGATCCCCGGCTTCGGCAGCACCCTGGCCGCCGAGGACCACCTCTTCACCCGCCTCGACGAGCTAGCCGAGGTCATCATCGTGCCCGGCGCCGGGGGCGCGCCGGTGCCGGTGGTGTGCACCAAGCACGACACGCCGCTGGACCCCACCGCCTGGCGGGCCGCCGTCGCCGGCCTGCCACCGCTGGCCGACCCGGTGCAGTGGCGACTGGCCGACCTGCCGCAGACGGCCACCACGAAGATCAAGCGCCTGGAGCTGGCCCGGCTGCTGGCGGCCCGGCCGTGACCGCCGAGATCCTGGTTGCCGGCGGCGGCATCGGGGGCCTCGCCCTCGCCCTCGCCGCCGCCGCCCACGGCCACCGCGTCACCGTGCTGGAGCGCAGCGCCGAGTTCACCGAGCTCGGCGCCGGCATCCAGCTGGCCCCCAACGGGCTGCACGCCCTGGACCGGCTCGGGCTCGGCGCGGCCACCCGGGCCATCGCCACCCCGATCGACGAGCTGCGCTTCATGGACGGCGTCACCGGGGAGCACGTGACGAGCATGCCGCTCGGCGCGCAGTACCAGGCGCGGTTCGGCCAGCCGTACGTCGTGGTGCACCGCGGCGAGCTCTACCGGCTGCTGCTGGACGCCTGCCAGGCCGCGCCGGGCGTCGAGCTGCGCCCGTCGAGCGCGGTCACCGGCTACGAGCAGGACCGGACCGGCGTCACCGCGTGGCTGGCCGGCGGCGGGCAGGTCACCGGCACGCTGCTCGTCGGGGCCGACGGCATCCACTCCGCGGTGCGGGCGCAGCTGGTCGGCGACGGGCCGCCGCGCATCAGCGGCATCACGGTGTACCGCGCCATCATCCCCATGGCCGAGGTACCCGCCCCGCTGCGCGCCCGCGCGGTCACCTGGTGGGCCGGGCCCAAGTGCCACTTCGTGCACTACCCGATCGCCGGCGGCCGCTACCTCAACCTCGCCGCGAGCCGCGACGACGGGGCCACCGAGGCGTTCGCCGGCCGGCCCGCCGCGCTCGAGGCGGTGCGCCGCGAGTTCGCCCCGCTGCCCGCCGCCGGGCACCTGCTGGGGCTCGGCCGCGACTGGCACGCCTGGGTGCTCGTGGACCGCGCGCCGGTCGACACGTGGTGCGACGGGCGGGTGACGCTGCTTGGCGACGCCGCCCACCCGATGCTGCACTACGCGGCGCAGGGCGCCTGCCAGGCCCTCGAGGACGCCGTCGTGCTCGCCGGGCTGCTCGGCGACGGGGCGGACGGGCTGCAGCGGTACCAGGAGCTGCGCCGCGAGCGCACGGCGGCGATCCAGCACACCGCGCGGGACAGCATCCGCCTGTGGCACCCCGCCGGCGCCGCCGCGACCGCCCGCAACACGGCCCTAGCCGCGATGTCGGCCACCGACCTGCACGACGCGGTGGCCTGGATGCACGCCGAACGGATCGAGGTGACCCGATGACCCGGAGCCTGGAGCTCTGCCTCGTCGGCGCCGGGCCGCGCGGCCTGTGCGTCCTGGAGCGCCTGTGCGCGCAGGAGCGGCACGCCCCCTCCTACGACGCGATCACCGTGCACCTGGTCGACCCGGGCGAACCGGGCCCGGGCGCGGTGTGGCGCACCGACCAGTCCCGGCTGCTGCTGACGAACACCGTGGCCGCCCAGATCACCGTCTACACCGACGACAGCGTGGCCATCGCCGGCCCGGTGGAGCCCGGCCCGAGCCTGCACGCCTGGGCCCGCGACCAGGCCGACGCCGAGGCCCGGCGGATCGGCCCCGACGACTACCCGAGCCGCGCCCTCTACGGCCGCTACCTGGCCGACAGCTTCGCCCGGATCGCCGCCGCGGCACCCGGGCACGTCACGGTCCGGATCCACCACTCCCGCGCGGTCGCCATCGCCGACACCAGCGGCGTGCCCGGCGGCCCGCAGGGGGTGCGCCTGGCCGACGGCACCCGCCTGCACCACCTCGACGCCGTCGTGCTCGCCCAGGGGCACGTGCCGGCCGCGATCCCGCCGGCCCAGGCGCGCACGGCCAGCCTCGCGCGGGTGCACGGGCTGACGTACCTGACCCAGGCCAACCCGGCCGACGTCGACCTGGCGGCGCTCCCGGCCGGCGCGGCGGTGCTCGTGCGCGGCCTCGGCCTGAACTTCTTCGACTACGTCGCGCTGCTCACCGAGGGCCGCGGCGGGCGGTTCGAGCGCGAGGGCGGCGTCCTGCGCTACCTGCCCAGCGGCCGCGAGCCGATCCTCTACGCCACCTCCCGGCGCGGGGTGCCGTCGCACGCGCGTGGCGAGAACCAGAAGGGCGCCTCCGGCCGGCACATCCCGCGCGTGCTCACCCCGGCCGTCGTCGAGGACCTGCGGCGCCGCCACGGCGGGCTGCGCTTCGGCCGCGACCTGTGGCCCCTCATCGCCGCCGAGGTCGAGACGGTGTACTACACCACGCTGCTGGGCATCCAGGACGCCGACGCGTTCGTGGCCCGCTACCTCGACGACCCGCGACGGCTGCTGGACGAGCACGGCGTCGACCCGGCCGCCCGCTGGGACTGGGAGCGGCTGGCCCGCCCGGCCGGCCGGCGCCGCTTCGCCGGCCGCGCCGAGTTCACCACCTGGCTGCTGGAGCACCTGCGCGAGGACGTGCGACAGGCCCGGCAGGGCAACGTCGGCGGCCCGCTCAAGGCGGCCCTGGACGCGCTGCGCGACCTGCGCAACGAGGTCCGCCTCATCGTCGACCACGGCGGCCTGGACGGCGCCTCCTACCGCGACGAGCTCGCCGCCTGGTACACGCCGTTCAACGCCTTCCTGTCCATCGGCCCGCCGGCCCGCCGCATCGAGGAGCTCGTCGCCCTGATCGAGGCCGGCGTGGTGGTGCTGACCGGCCCAGGCACCCAGATCCTGCTCGACTCCGCCGACCCGGCGTTCGTGGCCGTCTCCTCCGCGGTGCCGGCCGCGCCGGTGCGCGCCACCGCCCTCGTGGAGGCCCGGCTGCACGACGTCGACCTGCGCCGCACCGGCGACCCGCTGCTGCGGCACATGCTCGACACGGACCAGTGCCGCCCGTACCGCATCCCGTGCGCCGCCGGCGGCCACTACGAGACCGGCGGCCTGGACGTGACCGAGCGGCCGTACCGGGTCGTGGACGCCCACGGCCAGGCCCACCCGCGCCGGTTCGCCTACGGCGTGCCGACCGAGTCGGTCCACTGGGTCACCGCCGCCGGCGTGCGCCCGGGCGTCGACTCGGTCACCATCGGCGACGCCGACGCGATCGCCGCCGCCGTGCGGGCACTGGGCCCCGCGCCGCTGCCCCGGCCCGCACCGTCGTTCCTGGGGGTGGTCGTGTGAGCGGCCCCTCCGCTTCGCCCCGGACCGCGTCGTGAGCGGGCTGCTGAGTCCCGTCAGCGCGGGCACGCCGGTCGAGGAACTCGTGCGCGACGAGGCGTGGCTGCAGGCGATGCTGGACGCCGAGGCGGCGCTGGCCCGCGCCCAGGCCCGCCTCGGCACGGTCCCCGCGCAGGCGGCCGCGGTCATCACCCGCGCCGCCCAGGCCCCGCTGTTCGACCCGCGGGCCCTGGCGCTGGCCGCGCGGCGCACCGCCAACCCGGTCGTCGGCCTGGTCGCCGCGCTCACCGCCCGGGTGGCCGAGGTCGACCCGCCCGCCGCCGAGTACGTCCATCGCGGCTCCACCAGCCAGGACATCCTCGACACGGCGGCGATGCTGGTCACCGCCAGGGCCGTGCGGGCCACCCGCACCGCGCTGGCCGCGACCGCGGACGCGCTGTTCGCGCACGCCGCCGAGCACCGCGACACGCCGATCGCCGGGCGGACCCTGGCCCTGCAGGCGGTGCCGACGACCTTCGGCCTGAAGGCGGCCGGCTGGCGCGGCCTGGTGCTCGACGCCGACGAGCGCCTGCGCCGCCTGCTCGACGGCGGGCTGCCGGTGTCGCTGGGCGGCGCCGCCGGCACCCTGGCCGGATACCTCGCCTACGCGGAGGATGTCCCGGCGTCCTACCCGGACGACCTGGCCGCGGCGTTCGCCGACGAGACCGGCCTGGCCCGTCCGGGACTGCCCTGGCACGCCCTGCGCACCCCGATCGCCGATACCGGCGCGGCCCTGGCGTTCACCACGGGCGCCCTGGGCAAGTTCGCCGTGGACGTGCTGACCTTGTCCCGCACCGAGATCGGCGAGGTGGCCGAGGCCGCCGGCGG
Source organism: Dactylosporangium sp. NPDC051485 (assembly GCF_040682015.1). NCBI lineage: Bacteria > Bacillati > Actinomycetota > Actinomycetes > Micromonosporales > Micromonosporaceae > Dactylosporangium > Dactylosporangium sp. NPDC051485. The sequence goes on along the minus strand of NZ_JBFAZW010000136.1, from coordinate 5,059 downwards.
CAGCTCCTCGGCCATGCCGCAGAAGCGCAACCCGGTCCTGGCCACCCTGGTGCGCACCGCCGCCCTGCAGGTCCCGCCGCTGGCCACGGCCCTGAGCCAGGCCCTGCTCAGCGAGGACGAGCGGGCCGCGGGCGGCTGGCACGCCGAGTGGCTGCTGCTGCGGGAGGCGCTGCGGCTCACCGGCGGCGCGGCCCACACCGCCGCCCAGCTCGCCGCCGGCCTGCGGCCACAGCCCGAGCGGATGCTGGACAACCTGGCCCGCACCGGCGGCCACGTGGTCGCCGAACGCCTCGCCGCGGTCCTCGCCCCGTTGCTGGGCAAGGCCGAGGCGCGGCGGGTGCTCGACGAGGCGACGGCGGCCGGGCGCCCGCTCGCCGACGCGCTGGCCGAGCACCCGCGGGTCAAGGACCTGCTGGCGCCCGACGAGCTGGCCCGCCTGTGCGACCCGGCCGCCTACCTGGGCGCCGCCCCGCACCTGGTCGACACGGCCCTGCGCCGCCGACCAATCCTGTAATCATATCTGTTCAGTATACTTTTGCGCACGGCGTTGACACGGCTCGCGGGAGGCTGTGCACTTGTGACATGGCCACCTCGCAGCGACTGTGGGGGCGCCACCACATCGACCTCGGCCGGGTGTGGTCGGCGTCCTGTCCCGCCTGAAGGAACCCCTTCACCGGACAGTTCGCCCTACTCCCGATCGCGAGGAAGCCATGCCGATCCAGCACGCCCGCAAACGTCCCTCCACCGCGGACCCGCGGCGGTACGACGCGCCGTTCGTCGTCGTCGCCGTCCGCGGCCCGGCCGGGATGTCCGATGTGCTCGCGCCGCCGGTGACCTACCGGAGCCGGCCCCGCGGGCCGCACTGAACGGCGGGGGCGATGCGGGCGGGACAGGGCCCGCATCGCCCCGCGCCCTCACTTGCACAGCGTGCCGCGCCGGGGTGCGCGCCGCGGCGAGCTCGTGGCTGGAGATGAGGACCTGCCGGTCTTCTTCAACTCGTCCAGGTGGCCTGGAACGAGGTCGTGGTCTTGTCGTAGCGTTCCGTCCATGGACGACGGCATCGCGGTCAGGGTCACGCTCGAGGACGGCGCCGAGCGGTACTTTCTGACGTGGGGACGGATCCAGCACGCCGTCGACCCCGAGCCCGTCTGCGCCCTGGTCCTGAAATGGGCCGGGCAGTTCGGGCTCGGCGGGCGGCCCGTCTCGGCGCAGTTGTGCGGGACGCTGCGCGAGGCAGCGGACTCGGGGTCGGCGCCGTACTTCTTCGAGTGCCTGCTGGAACTGGCCCGGCGGCCCGCGGCGGACGACCCAGGCTATCCGCAGTGGCGCGCGTCGATCGCGGCGGAGATGGAGCAGGGCCGGGCGATCTACTACTGCGGCAGACCGGTCGCTCCCGGTTAGCAGTGTCTTCGCGAAGCATCCCCGACCCAGTTCCGCCGATGCTTGCTGACGTCGTTCGGTGGCTACTGTGGCATGTTACCGTGCTCGCCGCAGTGGCCACCGAAACGTCCTGCCCGTGCGGGCCTGTCAGCGCTGGACGCGGGCGCCGGCGCCGCGCATGAGCGCCTCCACCTCGGCGAGGCTGGCCATCGAGGTGTCGCCGGGGGTGGTCATCGCCAGGGCGCCGTGCGCGGCGCCGTACTCCACGGCCGTCGCCAGGTCGCCGTCGCCTTCCAGCAGGCCGTAGATCAGGCCCGACGCGAAACTGTCACCGCCACCGACCCGGTCGAGGATCTCCAGGCCGGGCCGGTGGGTCGCCTCGGCGAACGCGCCGCCGGCCCACGCCACGGCGCCCCAGTCGTTCACCGTCGCGCTGCGCACGCCGCGCAGGGTGGTCGCGACGACCTTGAAGTTGGGGTACTCCTGGACCACCGCCTCGATCATCGACTTGAAGTTGCCCGCGTCGAGCGATCCGCTGTGGATGTCGGTGTCCGGCACCGCGAAGCCGAGGCACGCGGTGAAGTCCTCCTCGTTGCCGAGCATCACGTCGACGAGGCGGGCGAGACGGCGGTTCACCTCCCGCGCACGGTCCTGGCCGCCGACGGCCTTCCACAGGCTGGGCCGGTAGTTGAGGTCGTAGGACACGATCGTGCCGTGCCGGCGGGCGGCCGTCATCGCGGCCTCCACCGTCTGCGCCGCCGTCTCCGACAGGGCCGCGTAGATGCCGCCGGTGTGCAGCCACCGCACGCCCAGCGTCCCGAAGAGATGGTCCCAGTCGACGGCGTCCGGCTCGAGCCGGCTGGCCGCGGTGTGCCCGCGATCCGACGTGCCGACGGCGCCGCGCACGCCGAAGCCGCGCTCGGTGAAGTTCAGGCCGTTGCGCACGCTCCGGCCGATGCCGTCGTACGGCATCCAGGTGATGAGACTCGTGTCGACCCCGCCCTGCAGGATGAGGTCCTCGAGCAGCCGGCCCACCTCGTTGTCGGCGAACGCGGTGACGACCGCGGTCCGCAGCCCGAAGCAGCGCCGCAGGCCACGCGCGACGTTGTACTCGCCGCCGCCCTCCCAGACACGAAACTGGCGGGCGGTGCGGACGCGGCCCTCGCCGGGGTCGAGCCGCAGCATGACCTCGCCGAGCGAGACCAGGTCGAACCGGCAGTCGCCCTTCGGGCGCCGGGCCAGGCTGCTCATGCCGTGCCCCCCGCCACCGCCAGCGCCTCCGCCGCGCGGGCGGTGATCTCGTCCCACCGCTCGCCGGCGATCAGGTCGGCCGGGGCGATCGAGGTCGCGCCGACCGCGAGCACGGCCGGGAGGGCCAGGTACTCCGGCATGACGGCGGTCGTGACGCCGCCGGTCGGGATGAACCGCACCCCGCGGTACGGCGCCGACAGCGCCTTGATCGTCTGCGCCCCGCCGAGTTGCTGCGCCGGGAAGAACTTGACGATGCCGAGGCCGGCGTCGACGGCCATCTGGATCTCGGTGGCGGTGGCGACGCCGGGGAACACCGGCACTCCGGCGTCCTGGCAGGCGCGGACCACGGCCGGCGCGAAGCCCGGCGTCACGACGAACCGGGCACCGGCGGCGATCGCCGCATCCGCCTGCGCGGCGCTCAGTACCGTGCCGGCGCCGACGACGAGGTCGTCCCTGACCGCGAGCGACTTGATGGCGTCGAGCCCGGCATCGGTCCGCAGCGTCACCTCGGCGGCCGCGAGACCGCCCTTGACCAGGGAGGCACCGAGCGCGTCCGCGTGCCGGGCATCTTCGATGACCACGACCGGCAGCACCCTGCCGATCCGAGGTTGTTCATCCATATGAACAGTAATCACGTACTTGACGGTACTATATAATTCAAGCGTTCGGAATAGGCTCGCCTCCTGTGTATTCTGACGGGAACCGTTCAGCAATGAGGGAGGCCATGATGAGCAGTTCCGCAGCGGTCCCGGGCCGGCCCCGCGATCCGCAGGTCGACCGCCGGATCATGCAGGCCGCCCTGGACGTCTTCGGCGACGGCGGCTGGGCCGGCTTCGCGATGGAGACCGTCGCGCGCCGCGCCGGGGTGGGCAAGGCGTCGCTGTACCTGCGCTGGAGTACCAAGGAAGCGCTCCTGGCCGACGCGGTGACGGCCGGATTGCTGCGGGTCAGCGACGTCGACACCGGCACGCTGCACGGCGACATGGTCGAACTGGCCACGCAGATGCTCGAGCTGTACGTCGGGCCGTCGAGCCGGACCGCGCTGCGCCTGAGCCTGGAGGCGGGCACAATTCCCGGCGTCGCCGAGCACTACGAGGCGATGCGGACGGCGCAGATCGCCGCGGCCCGCGCGATCGTGCACCGCGGCATCGAGCGGGGCGAGCTGCCGGCCAGCGTGTCGGTCACCCTGCTGCTGGACACCCTCGTGGGCGGGGCGATGATGCACGCGCTGAGCACCCCGCCGGGCAAGCGGGCGGTCCTCGCCGCGGACACCGCGAGCCACGCCCGGCGGCTGGTGGAGTTCCTCATGCACGCCGTCACCGCGCCCGTCGGCAGCGCCGCGTGATCGTCACCGGCTCCGCCCAGCGCGAGGCCTGGCAGCAGCGGGTCCTGCCGCCGGTCGAACGGGTCCGCCCCGACGTGTGGTCGATCCCGGTGCCGATTCCGGACAGCCCGCTGCGGTACACCCTCAGCTATGCCTTCCTCGACGACACGGGCGTCGTCCTCGTCGACCCCGGCTGGGACACCGGCGACGGCCGGGCGGCCCTGACGGCCGGCCTGCGGACCGCGGGCACGGACCTCGGCGACGTCACCGGCGTCGTCGTCACCCACGTGCACCCCGACCATCACGGGCTCAGCGGATGGGTGCGCGAGCGCAGCGGCGCCTGGATCGGCATGCACCCGGTCGAGGCGCGGACCCTGCCCGGCCGGGTGTGGCACGAGCGCAGGGCGGAAACCGACCGGGCCGGGCTGGTGGCGCACGGCGCGCCCGAGGCCGAGGCGGCGGCGCTCACGACCGACGCGCGGCGGATCTCGGGCGTGCTCAACATGGCCGAGCCGGACCGCGCGATCGAGGACGGGGACCTGCTGCCGCTCGCCCGGCACGAGGTCCGGGCCGTCTGGACGCCCGGCCACACTCCCGGGCATCTGTGCCTGCATGAGGCCGGGGCCGGCATCCTGCTGACCGGCGACCACCTGCTGCCCCGGATCAGCCCCAACATCGGTGTGCACGCCCACGAGGACGGCGACCCGCTCAGCGCATACCTGGCGTCGCTGGAGCAGACCGCCAAGTTCGGCGCGGACGAGGCCCTGCCGGCGCACGAGTACCGCTTCCGCGGCATCGACGGCCGCGCCGCAGACCTGATCCGCCACCACGACGAGCGCGGCGCGGAGATCCTGGCCATCCTGCACCGGCTCGGGCCGGCGACCGCGTGGGACATCGCCGCCGGCCTGACCTGGTCGCGCGGCTGGGCCGCCCTGCGTGGCATGCTGCGCCGCATGGCGCTCGCCGAGACCCTCGCGCACCTGCGGTACCTCGTCACCACCGGCGCCGTGCGCCCCGCCGAGGGCACGCCGATCCGCTGGCGAATCTGAGTTCCGACAGCGGCGGGGGGGCCGGGGCCCGGGGCCCCCCCCCCCGGCGGTTGGG